>JAIEKC010000686.1:0-1456 GCA_029064505.1 Acetatifactor sp. | reverse complement strand
CCATGTCTTTAACCCTCCCGATATAAACAGCGCCGATCTTACTGGTCGTTTGCGAGAGAACGCGAACCGCCGTCAGCCGGTTCTTCTGAATCAGTAAAGCACAGTCACGCCCCCGGTAAGAGGTAAAAAGCACTTTTCCCTGTATGGTATCCTGTTCTGTTGTCTCTTTGTCCGAAATGCTGAGAGAAGCCTTTGCCGGAATCTGTCTGCTCATAAATATCTCCCATAAAATAATCTTTGCGTACCAGGTAAAATGTTATCGCAATCTGCCGCCGGATCATATATAAAATAGTCCTTTTTTCATAATACTCATTTTGTTTGTTCTCGAATGTGCCCGTTCTACAATATGGCTCTTTTTCAAACGTGTTTAGTCGCAAACGAACTCATTCTCAAATAAACTTATTCTTATCGTCTTTAACACCACCGTCTCCGGATCGTTAGGACAACCTTATCCTAACGATGAAAGTCCGGAAACATGTCCGCGAAAACAGTGAAACGCTTCATGTATATGCGTGAATTTCGACATGTGCTATTCGGATTGTCATTACAATTGTGTCTTGAACAGAGCCCAAAATCATAATTCATCCAGCGGTACCAGCTTCGGCTGCTCTTCTGTCCCCACATTGGCATACACTTCTTCCCTGGTGATGATCAGGGCATTTTCCTGCAGAATTTCCCCGCATTCCGCCAACAGAGTCTCTATAACCTGTATGGGCTTGATATTTCCCCCACTGGAAGCATCAACCAGCATATAAAAAGCCCCATCTGACCATTCCAACCGATAAATACCAGGTTTGAGATCCACTTCCCTGCTTCCCTTTTTCGTTTTTTTTGTGATCAGTATCTGATCCTTTGCCAGAAAACCGGGCAGAACTACCGTCATATCCGCCGCAGGCTCCCGTCCCTCACGAAAACGCACCGTATAGGAAGCTGCCGCCACGCTTGCCATGGCATTTCCCGCTCCCTCAGGCAGAACCTTTACCGAAACGACCTCTATTCCCTGTACGCTTGCCTGATTTAACCGCTCTTTTATGTCCTGACAGGATTCCATGGAATTGATCTCAATATCCATATATTCCCCGTTGCTGGTGAGCCCCACCCCGAGAGGCGCCGCAAAGGACATGATCTGATGCGGGCTGAAGCCTGCTGTATATTTTACATCAATCCCTGCTCTGCGAATGGCCTTCTGAAAGAAACGCATGACATCCAGATGTCCGATAAAACGAACAGGACCGAATTTTTTGAACTTGATACGCAGCTTCATAGCAGTCTGAAATCTCCTTCCTCTAATAACCATCCTGATCCTCCTGAACATATGCATCTTCTGCCACAGGAGCAGGTATCCTTTTTTCCTGAACAATTGCCTTTTATCGCAGGAACAGCCATCCCTTTTTCTCTGAACAATTACCTTTTTGCAGGAACAGCCCCTTTTTTTCTGAACACATCATATCTACTT
>JAIEKC010000685.1:0-3149 GCA_029064505.1 Acetatifactor sp. | reverse complement strand
TTTCAAACACGCTCCAGTGCACTGATCTCATTTTATTCCATGATTGTAAAATTTTATAAAGCGTAACTGTTCAGGACGGATCCTGCGATTATGTGCATGTTCGATCTGTTTCTGAACAACTGCATAAATGAAATGTTCTCTCGGAATCTTAACGGGTATGATCGGGTCGCCGACAGATGACCCGGCAGAGAAATGGTATCGGTAAAAATAATTTCCGAAATGTTTCATTGAAAGTAGCTCTGGGATTTCGGGAGGTTGTATAAAAAAGACGGGAGGATTGTCTATGGAACTTATGACAGGGTATTACAGGCAGAAGGAGGATCACACGGCTTTGCTGCTGCAACAATATGTGTGCCGAGGCGTGCCTGTCTGTCTCGGGTGTATCTGCGGAGGAGAGAGCCGCGAGGCGGGAATGGCGGGAGGACTGTTCACGGGGCAGCTTCGGGAGGAATTTTGCGGATCCGATCTGTTGAAAGCGGTGGAAAACCGGGAGCGCTTTTTAAGGGGAATGGAGCGGCAATTGTGTAAGAGCCGGGAAAGCTGCGGAGCTCCCACGGATTTCCGGACGGCGGGGATCCTATGTGTGGGGGAGCGGTTTCTGCTCTTTTCCCAGGGAGAGGTGAAGATTGTTCTGTGTAATGCGGGATTCGGACGTCCGGCATTGCAGGAGATCATGGGAGGAAAAGGAGAAGAACGACAACGGCTGCGAATCCAATGGGGCAGTATGGAGATGGGAATCGGTATTCTGTTGGCTTCGGAGAGTCTGTACAGGGCTATTCCACAGGAGGATATGGAAAACTGTCTGTGGGTAAAGAATATCAATGATTCCCGGCAGACACAGAAGAGGGTACAGGAACTTGGCAGAGCGGCAGAGAAGCGGAACGGTAAGGGAATGGGGGCGCTGCTCCTGGAGGTCAGGCAGAGTGTCGGAGGAAGCATGCAAGGGAGATGAGGCCGGAGCAGAATGTGTGTTCAGCCATTGCGTGATGACAAGAGAATTCTCTCCGGTATATGAATGCACACAGCAGTGCATGGATGGGAATAAATACGGCAGAATATGTCCGCCTGTGCGGTTGCCGATTCAACAGCACGTCTGCATCGCAATAAATTGCATACAGATCATTGGATTGCAGTCGCACAGGTGGGAAAAATTCGGATTTTGGATGAATGCCTGTTGAAGCGGGCAGGGAGGTGTATATTTGAAAAGAAACAGTGGAGAGGATGTCAATGGGGAATATCATTACATACGTGTTGTGGGAGAAGGGGCATTTTCCCGGGTTTATCTGGTGGAGGATCAAAGCGGAAAACGGCATGCCTGTAAGGTAAGCAGGGAGGTCAGAATGCTGAGGAGGGAAGCAGAGATACTGAGCAGACTGCATCATCCTTTGTTTCCTGCGTATATGGGATATGAGGAAAGAAGAGGAACAGGAAAGATCGTCATGGAATACATTTCCGGGAGAAACCTGGGACAGATGATACGGCTCCGGGGAGGGTTTTCTGCCCGACAGGCAATGCGTATCGCGGAGGAACTGGCAGACGGCTTGCGGTATCTTCACGAAAGACAGCCGCCGATTCTGTATCGCGACCTGAAACCGGAGAATATCATGGTCTGTCAGGACGGGCACATCAAGCTGATAGATTTCGGATGCGCCTGCTGTCAGGAGGCACAGAGCGGAGAGAGAGTGGGAACGCCCGGATTTGCACCTCCGGAACAGCTGGCTGTGGGGGAAGATGCAGGGAGTTACAGTGATGTATACGGTCTGGGAAGGACGATTCAGAGCGTGATGACGAAGAGAAGGACGGGATGCGATGGAAGACGGGACAGCGATCAGGGAGATGAATATCGCGACAGAAGGCAAAAGGGCACCGGTGGGAAAAGAAAGAGCCGTATTGACGGAGACCGATGCTGCGCAGCGGAAAAAGGAAATCACCGGGCAGGGATGAGCTGTGTGGAGGAAAAAGGAAATTGCCGGGCAGGGATGTGCTGCGGAAAGGATAGAAGACGTCGCAGGGAGGAAAGAATATGCCGCAGGCGGCTGGAGCGAATGATCGAAGCCGCCGTCCGTGAAGACTTCAGACAGAGGCCCCAGGATATGATAAGTATATTACAGATACTCACTGGAAAGAGGAAAAAGGAGGAGGGGATCATCTGTGAAAAAAATATTTGGGAAAGCAGTTGCAAAAACTCTTGCAGTTTGCCATTAATTTGATATACTTAAGGAAGAAGCTATATGTGCACGGGCACAGTACAGTCAAAAGATTTCTGCTGTGCATCAAAATACATAGAAAAGGAGATTTAATTATGCGTTTTTTCATCGATACCGCAAAGGTAGAGGACATCAGGAAGGCAAATGATATGGGTGTGATCTGTGGTGTTACAACCAATCCCTCCCTGATCGCAAAGGAAGGAAGAGTTTTTGAGGAAGTGATCGCAGAGATCGCCTCCATTGTTGACGGACCTATCAGTGGAGAGGTGAAGGCCACCACTGTAGACGCAGAGGGAATGATCGAAGAGGGAAGAGCGATCGCCAAGATCCATCCCAATATGGTAGTCAAGATTCCCATGACCGTGGAAGGGCTGAAAGCCTGCAAGGCACTGACCGCCGAGGGGATCAAGACGAATGTGACCCTTGTATTTACTGCGAATCAGGCGTTGCTTGCAGCACGTGCGGGCGCTACGTATGTATCTCCGTTCCTCGGACGTCTGGATGATATCAGCCAGAGAGGTGTTGATCTGATCCGTGAGATTTCCGATATTTTTGCAGTGACCGATCTGGAGACACAGATTATATGTGCAAGTGTCCGCAATCCGGTACATGTGACTGACTGTGCGCTGGCTGGCGCTGACATCGCTACCGTTCCCTATTCGGTGATAGAGCAGATGGTAAAGCATCCTCTGACTGATGCAGGCATTGCCAAGTTCCAGGCGGACTATAAGGCAGTGTTTGGTGAGTAGATCCGGTCTTCTCCGGAATGAATTATAAAGTTCCTTTCAAATAGAAAAGTCCCTTATCTGTGCAGGTAAGGGGCTTTTTGATTGTTGCTTTTGCGGATTCTTTTAAAAGATTGTCTTCGTGGATTTTTATAATCTGCGAAAGAAAAATCCGCCTATTTACACATTCCAGGAACCGAAAATCGGTTCTGTCTTT
>JAIEKC010000684.1:0-6542 GCA_029064505.1 Acetatifactor sp. | reverse complement strand
GGAATCCCATAAGGGGATTGCCTCCCAACTATCGGTTGAGGCGGCACTCAACCGACAGTTCGTTGTAGAATGATGTGTGGTATATATAATATCAGAGTATATCGTTTATAAAATGAAGGAAAGGAGAGAGCCGTCATTTCACTCAGAAATGCCGACAGGATTTTTGAATGATATGGCGGCTCCGGAGGTGAACAGAAATGGATCAGACAGAGATCGGGCAATTTATCGCGAAGTGCCGCAGGGAGAAGGAACTGACGCAGGCCCAGCTGGCGGAGCAGCTGAATATCACGGACAGGGCTGTCTCCAAATGGGAGACGGGAAAGAGCATGCCGGATTCGGCTATCATGTTGGAACTGTGTGAGATATTGGGGATTACAGTCAACGAACTGTTCAGCGGGGAGAAAGTAAATATGGAAAATGTGGAGACTTACCAAAAGAAAGCAGATGAGAATCTGATCGCACTGAAGAGAAGGGATGAAAATAATCTCTCGAAAAACATGATCGTATTCATTCTCTTTTCAGCGGCTCTCATGACGGGGATTATGGTATGCGCCATATGTGATATTGCCATATCCGGTACCTTTACATGGTCGCTGATCCCCATCAGCTCCATTATATTGGCGTGGGTGGTGTCTTTTCCGGTGATCATTCTGGGAAAAAGAGGGATCGCGGGAAGTCTGGCGGCTCTGAGTATATTTATTTTCCTGTATCTGTATATACTGGGCGAACTGGTGGAGGTCAGAGAGGTATTTTCCATCGGGGCTGCAATGTCAGTGTTTTCCGTCATATATCTGTGGATCATATTTGCACTGTTTAAGCGGACGAGGAAGATGATGGCATGGGGGATCACGATCCTGGCTGCGATCCCCTTCCTGCTGGCTGTAAATGTAACCTTGTCCAAAATGATCGGGGAGCCCGTGGTGGATGTATGGGATGTTTTGTCTGTTTTCATTCTGCTGATAGCCGCATTTGCCGTCTTTGTCTGTGACTATGCGAAGAACAGGGGATTTATCAGGTAACGGATAATAACACGCTCTAAGGAGATAACTGCCAATACCATGCCCAGGAGGGTATCTGTCCTGTCCCCCTCAGCAGTATGCCATGCAAGATATGGCAATAAATAGAATAATCCGGCACTTTCCGCAAAGTAAAAATTCTGTGTTTTCAAACTATCCAAGTTATGGTAAAATAAAACGATGTATGTAAAGAAGCGTTGAAAGACAGGAGAGCAAAGCCGAGCACTCACACATGACTAAGGAGGTTATCACATGGCACAGAGAACAGATATCCATAAAGTATTGATCATAGGCTCAGGCCCCATCATCATCGGTCAGGCCTGCGAGTTCGATTATTCCGGAACACAGGCCTGCAAGGCGCTGAAAAAGCTGGGATATGAGATCATACTGGTCAATTCCAATCCCGCCACCATTATGACGGATCCGGAGATGGCGGATGTCACATATATTGAGCCGCTGAATAAGGAAAGACTGGAGCAGATCATTGCAAAGGAGCGCCCGGACGCGCTGCTTCCCAATCTGGGAGGACAGTCCGGCCTGAATCTGTGCGCGGAGCTGGCGGGAGCAGGCATTCTGGAAAAATATAATGTAAAGGTCATCGGTGTTCAGGTGGATGCCATTGAGCGCGGTGAGGACAGGATCGAATTTAAAAAGGCCATGAACGGGCTGGGCATTGAGATGGCCCGCAGTGAGGTGGCCTATACCGTGGAGGAAGCGCTGAAGATCGCGGACAGGCTGGGCTATCCCGTGGTTCTGCGTCCCGCCTACACCATGGGCGGCGCAGGCGGCGGTCTGGTATATAATAAGGAGGAGCTGAGCACGGTCTGCGCAAGAGGTCTGCAGGCAAGCCTTGTGGGGCAGGTGCTGGTGGAGGAATCCATTCTCGGCTGGGAAGAGCTGGAGCTGGAGGTAGTGCGGGATGCGGACGGCAGGATGATCACGGTCTGCTTTATCGAGAATATCGACCCTATGGGCGTGCATACCGGTGATTCCTTCTGCGCGGCGCCCATGCTCACCATTTCCGAAGATTTGCAGAAAAGGCTTCAGGAGCAGGCTTACCGGATCGTGGAGTCCGTTCAGGTCATCGGCGGCACCAATGTACAGTTTGCCCATGACCCTGTCAGCGACAGGATCATTGTCATAGAGATCAACCCCAGAACCTCACGCTCATCCGCACTGGCTTCCAAGGCCACCGGTTTCCCCATCGCTCTGGTCAGTGCCATGTTGGCGGCAGGGCTGACGTTGAAGGATATTCCATGCGGAAAGTACGGGACGTTGGACAAATATGTGCCGGGCGGGGATTATGTGGTGATCAAATTTGCCCGTTGGGCCTTTGAAAAGTTCAAGGGCGTGGAGGACAGGCTGGGTACCCAGATGCGCGCCGTGGGCGAGGTCATGAGCATCGGTAAAAATTATAAGGAGGCTTTCCAGAAAGCCATCCGCTCTCTGGAAACGGGGCGTTACGGTCTGGGACAGATTCCGAAACTGGAGGAGAAATCAAAGGAACAGCTTCTGCAGATGCTGATCACACCCTCCAGCGAGCGTCATTTTGCCATGTATGAAGCTCTGAAAAAGGGCACCACTGTGGAGGAAATCCATGAGATCACCCATGTGAAGGCATGGTTTATCGAGCAGATGAAGGAGCTGGCGGAGGAAGAGAAGGAGATCCTGGCATGCAGGCGTGAGTCCTCTGCCGAAAAATGTGTCAATGCGGATTCTGATGCGGGATGCGCCCATATCACCGATGAACAGCTTACCAGAGCCAAGAAGGACGGTTTTTCGGACAAGTACCTGAGCATTCTGCTGAATGTGCCCGAACAGGAGATTCGTCAGCGCCGCATCGGCCTGGGAGTGGAAGAGGCCTGGGAGGGCGTTCATGTCAGCGGCACTCCTGACAGCGCATATTATTACTCCACCTACAATGGGGAGGATAAGAACCCCATCCGCACCGATAAGCCCAAGGTGATGATCCTGGGCGGCGGCCCCAACCGGATCGGTCAGGGTATTGAATTCGACTACTGCTGTGTGCATGCCTCCATGGCGCTGAAGAAGCTGGGCTTTGAGACCATTATTGTGAACTGTAATCCTGAGACGGTCTCCACCGATTACGATACCTCCGACAAGCTCTACTTCGAGCCTCTGACACTGGAGGATGTCCTGAGCATTTATAAGAAAGAACAGCCTGTGGGTGTGATCGCCCAGTTTGGCGGACAGACTCCCCTGAACCTGGCGGCGGATCTGGAGAAAAACGGCGTGCGGATCCTGGGCACATCTCCCTCTGTGATCGATCTGGCGGAGGACAGGGATCAGTTCCGCGCCATGATGGATAAACTGGAGATTCCCATGCCGGAGTCCGGCATGGCTACCACGGTGGAGGAAGCCCTGGAGATCGCGAAGAAGATTGGCTATCCTGTGATGGTTCGTCCCTCCTATGTGCTGGGCGGCCGGGGTATGGAGGTTGTGTATGAGGATGAGAGCCTTACCGGTTATATGAAAGCGGCGGTGGGCGTGACTCCCGACAGACCGATCCTGATTGACCGTTTCCTGAATCATGCCACGGAGTGCGAGGCGGATGCCATCAGTGACGGCACCCATGCCTTTGTGCCGGCGGTCATGGAGCATGTGGAGCTTGCAGGTGTGCATTCCGGGGACTCCGCCTGCATCATCCCCTCCAGACATATCTCGGAGGAAAATGTGGCCACCATCAAGGAATATACCAGAAAGATCGCGGAGGAGATGCATGTACAGGGGCTCATGAATATGCAGTATGCCATTGAGAACGGAAAAGTGTATGTGCTGGAGGCGAATCCCAGAGCATCCCGCACCGTGCCTTTGGTTTCCAAGGTGTGCAATATCCGCATGGTGCCTCTGGCGACGGAGATCATCACGGCGGATATCACGGGAAGACCTTCTCCCGTGCCCGGGCTGAAGGAGCAGGATATTCCCTATTACGGCGTGAAAGAGGCGGTGTTCCCCTTCAACATGTTCCAGGAGGTAGATCCTGTCCTTGGACCGGAGATGCGTTCCACCGGCGAGGTGCTGGGGCTCTCCACCTCTGTGGGCGAAGCATTCTTCAAGGCCCAGGAGGCTACCCAGACCAGACTTCCCTTGAGCGGCACGGTGCTGATCAGTGTAAACCGGAAGGATAAGGCGGAGGTCGTGGAAGTGGGCAGGGCCTTCAAGGAGGCGGGCTTTAAGATCATTGCCACCGGAAATACCTGCGCCCTGCTGAACGAGGCGGGTATCGAGGCGGAACTGGTCAAGAAGCTCTACGAGGGCAGACCCAATGTGCTGGATCTGATCACCAACGGGAACATTGACCTGATCATCAATTCACCCATCGGCAATGACAGTGTGCATGACGACAGTTACCTGAGAAAGGCTGCCATCAAGGCAAAGGTTCCCTATATGACCACCATCGCCGCTGCCCGCGCCACGGCGGAGGGAATCCTCTATGTGCAGAAGGCCGGCAACGGGGAAGTACACTCCCTGCAGACACTTCACGGGCAGATCAGGGACAAATAGATCCGTTTTACAGGCAATGCGCCGAAGTCCAGGGAATATATATTCCCTGGATTTTTGGCAGATCCCATTTATGCATTCATGCTTTCAACATCCTGAAAGAGGCAGTTATGGGGAAAACCGGATTGCAAATGACCGGACAGAAAGAGCAGCAGAGAAATAAATTCGGACAGTGTACGAATATCCGTTGAGCGAAAGGCAGAGTCACATATCGGATTGAAAAAAAGGTTTGTTTGTGGAAGGGGCAAGAGGATCTTGGGGCATGTGGAGACACTGATATGGCAGAATTAAGGGAAATGAACATGGCACTGGTCAATAGATGTACGGAAATCTATATACATGCATACGGCGAAGCTCCCTGGAATGAGCGATACAGGGTGGATGATGTCCGGAGGTATCTCATGGATTTTCTGGACTCTGATACAAAATGTGCTTACGTTCTTGGGAAGGGAAAAGATATTCTGGGAGTCGCTCTGGGACTGGTGATCCCCTGCATCGGCTCATATTATTTCAGGCTGGAAGATATCTGTATAGACCCGAAATATCAAAGAACGGGCTGCGGAAGAGAATTGATCGGATTAATGGCGGACAGTCTCAGGCTGAAAGGCTGCGATTCCATACTTCTGGGAACACAGAGGGGATATCCGTCGCATAAATTTTATCTGCAAAACGGATTCAGGGAGATAGATTCTGTTCTGCTGTATCGGGAAATGAAATGATATGGAAAAGCTATTGGAAATAATAATGTAATGCAGTCTGCAGGAAGCTCAGTCAGCTGAGAGCCTGCATTATACGGGAAGATGAAAGACAGGGAGGAAACAGCCTATGAGCGTTCGCAGCAGCGGATATGACAGCGAAACTTTAGATGCGGTTCTGTGTTATTTTATGAGAACGATCCAGCATCTGCAGGAATCCGGAGTGGAAAAGCTTCCATTGGAAAATGATCTGCCGGAACCGGTCAGATCCTATATGGATATTGCAATAGGGCTTTTGACAGACGGGCAGCCGCCGGAGACTTCGCGGCTCATTCTGGAATCGGAGTATGATGTTCTGCTGAATCGTACGGAAGCAGATATTGACACAGTGATGTGCCTGCAGGTTATCAGAGAATTATCCTGCCATATTCATTTTGATGAAGATTATTACGGATATCTGCTTTCCACAGGGAATCTGTGGGGGAATAAGGCGCTGGAGTATGCGTCGCTGACCTTCTATCCCAATCTCCCCGCGGAGATCCGGAAGAAGTACGGCATTGATGACCTGATAAAATATATACCGAAGGAGTGTGAGAATCCATGATATTACTAGTGATCGATACCCAAAAGGGGATTACGGACGAGAGATTATACCATTTTGAAGCTCTGAAGACAAACATCAGGACCCTGATCTCCACGGCGAGAAGGAACCATGTGGAGGTCGTATATGTGAGGCATGACGACGGCCCCGGGACGGGCTTTTCCGTGGGGGATGATGAGTTTGAAATATTTGCGGACTTCGCTCCGGACGGGCAGGAGCGTATATTTGATAAGACGGTAAACAGTGCCTTTGACGATTCCACGGGTCTGGTGAAATATCTGGCGGAAAAGCAGGAGAAAACGATCATGGTCGTAGGCCTGCAGACTAATTTCTGCATAGATGCGACTATAAAGAGCGGTTTTGAGCACGGCTATCAGATGATCGTACCGGAAAATACAAATTCTACATTTGATAATGAATACATGAAAAAGGATGTCTGCTATCATTATTACAATGATTTTATCTGGCCGGAGAGATATGCGGAATGTATTTCCATGGAAGCGGCTGTTAAGATGCTTGAGCGGCAGGAAATTTAATAATATCTCCGATGGGGAACCTCTGTTGATGACTTTCGGTTATAAGGAACTGTTAGTAAATTACTCATGACAATGACTTGTCCAAATGTTCATCTACGGCATCAGAAAATCTTGACATAGCCCACTATGCCTGCGATTTTCTTCTTTGCAGATGAACATTTGTTTAGCATCT
>JAIEKC010000683.1:0-3792 GCA_029064505.1 Acetatifactor sp. | reverse complement strand
GTGCTCACACTGGAATGGAAAGAGAATCCTGTTCTGCTGATCGTCTGTATTTTGATGGCCGCAGGAATAGGAGTGGTGGCAGCGGCAAATGTATTTTTCAAGCAGGTATTTTTTGATGCCGTGGGGAATCTGGTGGAGGGAAATGACACTGTCTCTCATGCGGTGGCCTGCGGTGTCGGTATGGCTGCTTTTCTGGTGGCCACACTTGTCCTGTCGGCGGTGGCAGAACTGGTCTTCAATAATGTCGGCAGGGTCATCATGGGGCATATGGGAAGTCTTCTGAATGACAAGGCCTCACGCGTTGATCCCGTCATTTACGAGGACAACCGCTATCTGGATCAGATCAACAAGGCTTATGTGGGAATGGAAGCGGTGGGAACGGTGGTGTTTACCGCCATGTCCATCGGACTGAATGATGTGGCATATTTTGTGTTCATGGGCTGTTATCTGTTTTCCATCAAGCCCATGCTTCTGGTGGTATTTGCGCTTTCCTTCCTGCCCACCATGATCGGATCCACGATCCGCAGGAAGATGTTTGCCAAAATGGAAAATCTCTCGGCGCCTTACCGAAGGAAGTATGAATACTTTGAAAAATGTCTCTGCAGCAGGGAGTACGCGAAGGAGACACGGCTGTGGCGCGGGGAGAGCTATTTCGGCAGACTGTTCCAAAAGAATCTGGACGAGTATACAAAATTGCAGTGGCAGACCACAAGGCGTTCGGAACTGCTGATGATCGCCCTGCGCTTCCTGCTGCTGTCAGGGTATGTGGGGACGATCATAATGCTGTTTTACTTTCTGTTTCAGGGAGAGATCGGCATTGGCGCGTTTGCGGCCATCTTTTCCACTCTGGACCGGATGTTTGATAATATGGACGGTGTCTTCAATTATGAGATCGGAGCCATCACCAGGAATTTCGGCGCAGCGCAGAATTATTATGCTTTTCTGGATCTGAGGGAGCGGGAGGGCACGGAGACGGAAATTTTACCCCGTGAGACCATGGAATTAAAAAAGGTATCCTTCACCTATCCTAACAGTAAGAAGGCGGCGTTGGAGGATATCGATCTGACAGTGCATAAAGGCGAGACCATCGCCATAGTGGGGGTCAACGGTTCCGGGAAATCCACTCTGACAAGGCTGCTGACGGGGCTGTATCTGCCGACTGCGGGAGAGATGCTGATCGACGGCAGGAAGGTGGAAGAGATAGCGCCGAAGTCGCTGTATCGGGATGTTTCCGCAGTGTTTCAGCGGTATCAGTCCTACAAGATGACAGTGTCAGAGAATGTCAGGATATCGGAGACAGAGAAGGAACTGCCGGAGGACGGAAAACAGGCTGCGGACAAAACATGGACTGCTGCGAAAGCCGGGGCGGACAGGGTTGAGTTTGATGTGACAGCCAGGGAAGGCAAGATGGGCATTGCCGTCAGGGATGCTCTGGAAAAGGCTGATTTCCCTGCTGACAGCGAAAAGTTAACGGAAGGTCTGGAAACCATGCTGGGCAAGGATTTTGGCGGCATTGACCTTTCCGGCGGTCAGTGGCAGAGGCTTGCCATCGCCAGAGGATTGTACCGTGACCATGATATGATCGTTCTGGATGAGCCCACGGCGGCTATCGATCCCCTGGAGGAAGCGGATATTTACCGGAAGTTTGCGGAGATTTCCGCGGACAAGACTGCCTTTATCGTGACCCACAGGCTGGGTTCCGCCCAGATTGCCGACAGGATCATTGTTATGGACGCGGGACATATTGTGGATATGGGAACTCACGAGGAACTGATGCAGCGGGAAGGCAAGTACCGCGAGATGTACCATGCCCAGGCAAAGTGGTATGTATAGCGGGCACAAAGTATTGATCGCAGCACCTGAAATTATTATGATCAGACAATAAGCTTTAAACGGGATCAGCTTCAGTGAGAAGGTCTCTGGATGCAGCAGCTTAGTCCTTGATATCCTGGTGAAAAATAGCAAAAGAAACACAATTGCAAGATTGCACTTGTATCCTTTCTGCTACAAGACGCCATGCCCAAATGGATCGTATATGTAGGGCAGTTTGCATTTATGACTGGATTATGGAGCAGGAAGATCAATATAATACTAATGTAGGACAAAGCGGAATTAAATTATCCGGAGGACAGCGTCAGAGGATTTGCCTGGCGCGCGCGCTGGCACAAAACAAGCCAATCATGATATTCGATGAAGCAATGTCTGCTTTGGATGGCGTCACGGAAAAAGAGATCTGGCTGAATATACGACAGATGATCATGGAAAAGATTGTTATCGTTGTAACACATCGAATTCAAACAATTCCGTTTGCGGATAAAATTTACTTGATCAGGAAGGGAGAGATTGTCAATGAGGGAAAGCATTCGGAATTGATGAATGACGCATATTATGAAGCGCTTTTAGTCTCAGGTGAGGAGGATTAACAGATGTCAGGGAAACAGCAATGGGTTGAAAAAGTAACAGGTTTTGCCAAGTTGAGAATGTCACCAGAAACATTTAAAACAGTGATACATAAGGCAATATTGGAATATGAAAAAAAAGAAAAGCAAGGGGTGCCGGAGGAAGTTATTTTGGAACAGTGGGAAGCCCCCAAAGAATTTGTTGACAAGGTTGAAGACAGGCAGGGATGGAGGCGGTTGCTTGCGGTATTATATATTGTCTTTATTTGTGCATATTTCTATTTATGGATAAGGGGATGGAAGTATGATATGAAGATGATTAAGTTATTCTTACTTTGCGCTGGCACGTTCCTGCTTCCTGAAATATACGGTTTTTTATGTGGAAGGATTTATTATGGGATCAGTGCAGGTATATTAAAAAAAAATCCCGCTAACAGAAAGTTTAAAATGATGGATGTGTGTCCGGTAATGCTTTTGGTCGTCTTTGGCATCATTGTTTTTCCATCAGGCATCTGTTCAAACCTGTTTAATGTGTTTTTTTATGAAATATTTATGTTGTTCTTTTTATTATTTGCCGTTTTACAGATGCTTTATGGTATGAGACGTATAACGCATATGAAAACAGAGGATTTTAGATATGTGTATATGGGCAATGGGATGCTGCATAGTTTCTTTAGTTTGTATTGGTGGAATGATATGGTATATGGACGATCTGAGCTAATATTGCTGTTAGGGCTGCTGATCGTGCCTGTTCCATACTTTATCGATGTATTGCTATTTATGGTAAAGCAGAAACGGGAGCATATTCTGGAAGGGGATGAAACAGATGGAAATAGTCAGGGTAAGCGGGCTTAAGAAGTGTTATGGGAAAGAACCATATGAAGTGACAGCTTTGAATGGTGTTGATTTTTCTGTAGAAAAGGGCGATTTTGTGGCTGTATTGGGGATGAGCGGCAGTGGGAAAACAACTTTGCTTAATATGCTGGGGGGGCTTGACTGGCCAACAGAAGGAAAAGTCTGGATCAACGGTGTGGAATTGGGAAATTTAAAAAGGGATGAACGGACAGTTTTCCGGAGAAAAAATATTGGATTTATTTTTCAGGCATACAATTTACTGCCCATGCTGACTGCTTATGAAAATATAGTATTGCCGCTCAAATTAGACGGAAGAGATTTAGACAGCCCGTTTATTGAAGATATAATCCGATTATTGGGATTGACAGAAAAGAAAAGAAGCTTTCCATACGAAATGTCAGGGGGACAGCAGCAAAGAGTTGCCATAGCCAGAGCACTGGCGATCAAGCCTTCTGTTATTCTGGCTGATGAGCCTACCGGCAATCTGGATTCCAAAACAAGCCAGGAAGTAATCATGTTATTAAAGCAGGTCATAAAC
>JAIEKC010000682.1:0-3989 GCA_029064505.1 Acetatifactor sp. | reverse complement strand
ATGGCTTTTCCGTTCATGATCTGCGCTGCACTTCCAACCCTCATCCGATCTGTCTTCCTGTCCCTCCTCCGGCTCGGCCCCATAAACTTCCTGAATCCGCATATCGTCTTCCGCGTCCAGCACATACCAGATGCGGTTTCCCGACGCTATGGCTTTGGACAGTATGGTGAACATCTTGGAGATGGACATCATGGCATTCAAAATAATGGTAAAATAAGTGGTAAAGGCAAGAATCTTCCCCACTTCCGAGGTTCCGCCGTTGACACGGTACGCACCTACCAGTATGACTCCTACCAGGCCCAGATTGAGAAGGATATTCATGGACGGGTTGATGATCGCCATGACCATACCGTTCTTCCGTTCCCGCTCCACAACTTCCCTGTTGACAGCCTGGAATTTCTCTGTCTCATAACCTGTCTTGGACAAAGCCTTGATCACCCGGATCCCCGCAATGTCCTCCCTCACCATTCTGACAAAGCGGTCATTCGCCTCCTGCAGTCCGCTGAACATGGGAATGCTCCTTCTGGATACATATACGGTGATAAAGCCCAGCAGCGGCAGAACTGCCAACAGCACACAGGCCATGGCGTGATCCAGTGTGAATGTAACACAGATACCTCCGATCAGCAGAATCGGCGCCCGAACCCCCAGACGCTGGATCCGCCCCAGCATCTGATGAAGATTGTAAGTATCCGAGGTCATCCTGGAGATCAGGGACGGTTTTGTATAGAAATCCGTCTGCGCATTCGAAAGATGCATTGTTTTTGAAAACAGATCATGACGTATATTCTCCGTGGCATCCCCTGAAACTCTGGATGCCATACGGTTGGCAATGATATTAAAAGATACCGCAAGCAGGGAGCAGACAATCATCAACGCTCCCCAGCCAAGTATCAGTCTTCTGTCCCGGGACAAAATGACTGTATCAATAACATATGCCAATATATATGGAATACACAAATCCATGATCGTACCAATGAACTTAATGAGAAACCCTACCCCCATTCTTGGGAAGTAGGGTTTCATATATTTCAATATAATCTGCTTCATTAGATTTTAAATACGGAAATCTCCGTCTTCAACTCCTGCATATTCTTGCCGAGGGAATCCGCTGTTTCTGTCAATCCCTCCACATTTTCCATCAGCTTCTCTACCGAATCCCTGACGGTTATGACACTGTCCGCGGTCTCTTCGATACTTACGGAAATCTGGCTGATCGCCTGCACGGTATGGGATTTCTCCTCGTCAGCACGCTCCGTGCTTTCCACGATCGCATTCAGACCTTCCACCAGTTTCTTCATACGCACCTGCATATTATTGAATACACTTACCACCTGCTCCACTGCTTCCGTCTGGGATGCCACCATGGCACCGGCTTCATGTGCGCTCTCCACACTCTTATTTGTCCGTGCGGTGATGAGGACTACATTATTGCTGATCTCTCCGGCCGCTTTCGCGGAATCGTCCGCCAGCTTACGGATCTCTTCCGCAACTACCGCAAATCCTCTTCCTGCCTCCCCGGCCCTGGCCGCCTCAATAGAGGCATTCAGTGACAGCAGATTGGTCTGCTCGGAAATTTCGGTGATGGTTCTCACAAAGCTGTTAATGATCTCCGTTTCCTGACGCAAGGATTCTATATTATGCCCCACGGTAGCGGTGATATCGGTAGCCTGCTGTGCCCTGTCGCCCAACAGACGGATGATCTTTACACCCTGATCGGTCATCTGTTCCGTCTCATCCACCAGCTTTTCCACTCTTTCAACGGTACGGCTTACTTCCTGGAGCTCTTCCGCCAGGATGTTCGTTTTGGCAACACACTCTTCCACATGCGCCGTCTGCTGCGTCATGGTCTCGCTGATCTCGTTTACAGCCTTCGTAATGCTTGCAGAATAATCATTGATAATACCGGACACCTGTTCCACATCTTTCGATGATACCTCCAGCTGCTCCGTAGCGCCGGTGACCTTATTGACAAGGCTCTTGGTGTTCCGGATCATGTTATTTGCGGAACCTGCCAGATGCTGGAACTCATCATGTCCCTTGGCATTCACTCTCACAGTCAGATCACCCTGTGCAACCACACCGAATCCTCTGGAGATCCGCCTCATATTTTTCTGAATGCCTGATACGATCAACAATCCCACAAGGACCACAACAATACATGCCAGCACCACCAGCACAAAAGTCAGGGACTGAATCTCCTCAGCCTGTCTCGTAATGACATCCATGGGAACCAGTGTGCAGACTGTTGCGCCCGTCCTTACGCTTCCACTGTAGATAAACAGATAGGGTTCCCCCTTAAAGGTCACCTCCTGAGAACCAAACTGATTATCCTTACCTGTCATATCCGGTACCTGGAAAAATTCCTGTCCAAAGAAAACGGCTTCGCCTTCCTCCAGGATGCTCTCCTCACCATCTGCCAGATTCTCACATATGATCTCACGGCCATTCTGAGTCACAAATCCCACAATACTTCCGTTGCCCAGATTCAATGATTCAAGGAATTCCCGGATAGTCTTCGTCTTAATATCGATGACAATGCATGCATTACCGGACTGGGACAGTACCTGATAAGCCAGAATGTAATCCTGCGGCTTTAATTTCAGGGTAGTGTCCAGAACCTCATGACTGTCGACCCATTTTTGAATCCCCCGTCCTTCCGTAGGTACGGAAGCGACATATTCCTCGAAGAAACCGGTCTGGCTGGTAGAAACAGCCGTACTGAACAGATTGATCCCCTCTTTCGTGATGAGATGTATGTTGTTGATAAACGCATTGGATGTCTGGGATGCAAGAATATCCATTCGGGTATTCTCCATCACCTTCATTTTATTAATGGGATCATCATTGTACAAGCCGATATAATATTTACTCAGATCCTTGTCAAATGCATATTTAGTGCCTTCCGACTCGATGAAGGAACAGCTCATATCCACATATTCCGTTGCCATATTGATGGTCTGAGTGGTGGAATCCGTAAATTTCTCGCTCATACCTTCTGCAGCTTTCTCATATGCGGAAACGCCTACGACGATCATAAACAAAATAGGAACCAGAAAACATACTATGATCTTATTTCGGATACCGAATATCATAACACCTGTTTTCTGTCCGCCGTCCGATGTCGCAGACCGTCCGGATGCTTTCGGCTGCTTGGAAGCCTTAGATGGCTTGGAAGTCTTCAGTGGTCTGACTTCTTTGGACGTTTTAGGCGCTTTCGGTGGTTTGGGCACTTTCGGCGCTTTTACTTTTTTTACCTTCGCTGTATTTTCGCCCATATTATTTTCCTCCAAGTCGTAATCTTATAGTCTGTATTTTTAAATTATACACTACTTTTTTGAAATTTGAAATAGATACTGTCAAAATAAATACATTTTTTTAGTCAAATTATCCAAATTTCCACTTTTTATTTGAGTTTTCTTTATTTAAGTTCTCTTTAAACACGCCTTTTTTACTTGAGTTCCATTCTTTGTATGTACAATTCATCAAAACCGGGTTCCATGGCAAGATTCACGATCTCCGTGCCTGTCCTGTACCCCTCCAGCCTGTCCCTGACACTCGCCCAACCGGAAGAGATCAATTCCCTGCCGGCACACAGCGCTCCCGACAGCGCCGTATTGCCCCCCGGAACCGTTCTGTCCGCCATAGTCCGAGGCAGCAGCCCGACCTTTGCCGCATCCTCCGGATTCAGATAATAGCCGAATCCCCCCGCCAGTACTACCCTGTCTACCTCCCCGGCGGCAATGCCGTACTTTTCCAGAAGAATTTCCACCCCGGCGGCAATGGCAGCCTTGGCAAGCTGGATGCTCCGCACGGCTTCTTTGGTGACGCATACATTGCCGATACGGATCCCTTTATCAAAATAAGGCTCCGCCAGCAGGCCCGTCTCATCCAGAAGACCGTCCCTTCGCAGAATCGCCAGAAACCGGATCATATCCGCTCCCCAGATTCCCCTGTTTGCCCCCCCGTCAAACGCCGGCCCCGCGGCG
>JAIEKC010000681.1:0-1412 GCA_029064505.1 Acetatifactor sp. | reverse complement strand
CTGCTGAACCGTAAGATCTGTCAGGAGATTTATCCTGCCGGACTGCCCATCCGGAGAATAAAATATATCCCATACCGGAGAACGGTGCATCACCGGAGGCATGGAACCGTTTCCGGTCAGCTTCCGATAATGCCGCTAACTTCGGTTTTGCCAACCGTCTGTTTCTTGGCTTTATGATTCAGGATGCGCTCACCGGTGTGCTGGGAGAGTTTGATATGGAGCTGCTGTATGACGCGCCCCACAATTATATCTGGAAGAAGCGTATTGACGGCGAAGAGTATTATATCCATCGAAAAGGCGCCTGTTGCGCCGGCGGCTGTGAGGAGATGGAGGGCACGGAGTTTGCCTGTTATGGCGAGCCGGTAATGATACCCGGTTCCATGGGCAGCTCCAGTTATCTGCTTCGGGGGCTGGGGAATCCGGAAGCCCTCTGGAGCGCCAGTCACGGCGCCGGGCGGAAAAAATCCCGGGGTGATGCCATCAGGGGGAATGATGAGGAATTCCGCCGGTTCATGGAAAGGTTCCACATCATTACGCCCATTGACCCGGACCGCAATGACCTAAAGGGCAGAACGGATATCCTGAAAAAGTGGGAGGAATCCGTTCGGGCGGAGGCGCCCTATGCCTATAAGGATATCGATGAAGTCATTGGGGTACATGCGGCACACGGTATGACGGCCCCGGTGGCACGGCTGGAACCGATATTTACTGTAAAAAGTTAAATAACAGATTTCCGGGATCTTCCTCGAACCTGTCCCAGCGGCCGATATTCCGCCAGTTGTACACGAATTTAACGTATGGTCCATGTAAGAGACACTTTGCGTTTACTTCATAATGCTGAAAATGTATGTTCAACTGACAAAAAACTTTACGTAAAGCCAGGCTCGAATAGATTCTAGTGCGATCCACTTTAATTACCTATATGTTTCACGCAGAATAAATTTTCACTCTGCAAGGCGAAGGAAGGAGGCGATGTGGTGTCAATTTACTAAAGTAAATGTTGACTGACGACAACGCAGCAGATGGAAATTTAGGCAAGCGAAACATAAGGTTAATTAAATTGGATTGTACTAGGAGTTTATAAATTTTATAAATTTGGAAAGGGAAGGTACTGGACATGAAATATGTGATCAGAGACGAGCAGGATCTGAATGCACTTTTGGAGGAGCGGTGTGTAAAAGAGCAGGAAACAAACGGTGATTGGGAATGGGAAGGCATGCACTGGTATGGCTGTGATGCCATTATAATTGATGCAAAAGGCAAATGGTTTGACAAAAAGCTGGTTTCGCGGCTGCATGTCTGGGAGGGAAGTGTGGTTAAGTGCATCCCTGTTACGAAAATCAGAGCGGAAGATAAGGAGAAGATAAGAAATACGATTTTGTACATTCAGGAAAATTTTGAGCATATTTATC
>JAIEKC010000680.1:0-1704 GCA_029064505.1 Acetatifactor sp. | reverse complement strand
CTGTCAGACGGAACATATACAGGCGGAATTTGTTGGGCATCACACGAAGGAAGGCATGGAGGATGTGATCCGATATCTGGCGGCAGGATTTGAAGAACTGCCCGCCGCCGGTTCGGGAGCAGGCAGTGTGAACGATTATAACATAGTCATGGAGCCATCCGGGGATTGGGAGCTGTCCGGAATCTGCAATTCCTTTGGGTGGATCGAAGCGTACTATGACGGAATATTCCGTCAGGCGCTTCCTGTCGAGCCGGAGGAGAGGAGTGCGAAGGACAGGGTAATCAATTCTGGCGGAAAATGAGACATGTTACTGGCTTGTGCGGGATTTGCCTGAAGTATACAGTACCGTTGGGAGAACATCATCTTTGCAGGCTGATGATCCGGCCGGCAGTGTATGGGCGTATCCTGTTAAAGCCGGTTCCCGCGGGAAGGGGGAATATTGAGGAATGTACCGTGGGCACCGTGATAATCCCGCAGGGCAGTTCCGAAAATCCGGTCAAAATGCGGTTTCCCGGATTTTGTCCGGAATCCATTTCCGTACTTTCTGATAAAGCTCTGCCATGTCAAGGGGCTTGGACAAATAATCATCCATACCGGCACGAAGGTATTCTTCCCGCTGATCCTTACCCGTATTTCCGGTCAGGGCAATGACGGGAAGCTTTTTGTAATATGCTCCATCCAGTTTCCGCAGCGCTTCCACAGCTTCAATGCCGTTCATGACAGGCATCAGATGATCCATAAGGATCAGATCATAGGCCTTCTTTTGGATCATTTCCAGCGCCTGGCGGCCGTCGGAGGCAATGTCCGTCTGCAGCAGGAGCGGTTTCAGCATTTCCTCCGCCACCATGCAGTTGATCTCGTTGTCGTCAACGATCAGAACCCGTGCCTCGGGCGCCGTGAATTCTTTGAACTGCGGGTCTGGCTCCTGCGGATTATCCCTGTCGGGATTTCTCTTTTTATCTTCCGCCTGTTCTTTACGATTCTCGATCAGATTACAGAAATTATAGCAGTATAAGGGCTTATTCAGGGTAAGCATATCTTTCGGAAAATCATCTTCTGCCATGGGATTACGCAGTCCGCATACGACGGCATTCCATTCTTCCAGCCGCTGCTTTTGGGGGGCGGTCAGCAGACTATATTTATCAGTAAAGTAGTAGAAGGGCACTCCGGTCGGAGAATAGGACATGATGTCTTCCACATAGGTGAGGCCGTATCTTTCCGCCAGTGTCCGCAGCACGACAGAAACAGCACATCCATGGCACACCAGAGGCAGAGGAACGGCTTGATCCATTTATGTTTCTTTAACCCCAGATATGACCACAGGAACAGACCGAACATGAGATAAAAGACCACATTTCCGAAGTACTCCATTTTCAGGGAGATCAGAGCTCCCTCATGGGTTTTGGTCTGGAGCAGGAGCATGTAGCTTCCGTTGATGATCAGGCATCCCAGATTCGTAAGCAGCAGGTACATGGCGGCGGCGCAGCTGTTTCTCCGTGAAATGGGGAAAGAGTCATGTTTTCCATATATTGTAACAAAAAGTGGTATGGGATGTCCAGTGTATCAGCATTTGTATGAATATATAAAATGAAATCTAAGTTTAATGTTATATAAATTTTAGGTTGAATAAATCATGTTAATATGCTATTATACAGCTAAAGGAGGTTTACATGGATGGAAAAAATATATAAAAATATCCTAAAA
>JAIEKC010000068.1:0-3284 GCA_029064505.1 Acetatifactor sp. | reverse complement strand
TGTTTTCTCGCTACGTCCTGTATTTTTAAATACACAATCTGGTGCCTCCCCCCTTCCTGTATTTCTCCTTACCGCATCTGGGGCCCCCCGCCTTCCGGGATTTCTCCGCCATGCATTCTGCCGCCGTTGCCGAAACCACCCATGCCGGAACCGTAGATCAGGCTGTCACTCAAGGTTACTTCCATCTGCTCCACTCCCGCCGTAACCGTATAAACACCACCCAGTTCCAACTCCGGACAACTGATGACAATGGAGTTGAAGGAGCATTCCGCAGTATAGGATACCAGCTCCGTCCCCTGGGAGTCCTGCAAGGTTATCACTGTCTCTGACGGATGATCCGCAGTAGTGACCAGAATGGAACCCTGCGTGGAGGTCTTTCCGAAATTCATGGCCATACCGGAATTTCCTGCTGCCACCACGATCCCTCCGGTGATCTGGCCGTTTCCATCATAGTCAAGTGCACCGTTACCGCCGTACTCAGGACCGGACACATAGACTTCTCCTCCGGAAACCAGCAGATCCCCATTGGAATCCAGACCGTCACCGTCCGCACGGACATAGATCACACCTCCGGATATCCGAATGTAAGGAACCTCATCCTCCAGACTTTCACTATCGGTATTTTCAGTCACTACATCCCGATTTCCGGAACTTCCGTCTCCCGCATTTCCATTCCCACAGCTTCCGTCCCCTGCATTTCCATTCCCAAAGCTTCCGTCTCCCGCATTTCCAAATCTTTCGCCTCCGCCAAACATACCTCCGAAGCCGCTTTGGTCATTCCCTCCTGCCGCATTCACTCCGTCATCGGATGCACGCAGGCGAATCGTTCCACCGGATATTTCCACCCTATTTCCCTCGATTCCCTCGTAGCATTCGGAAATAGTGATACTTCCTCCGGTGATCTCCGCTGTCCCGTCCGCGTGAATCCCGTCATCCCCTGTAGCAAGAGACAGCTCTCCGCCGTTTATGGTCACATTCAGATTCGAATGAACGGCATCATCCTGGGAATCAATGGAAATTGCCGCCTGGTTGATCACCAGCTCCGCGGAAGCCTTGATTCCCTTGGTACTGACGGCATCTCCATTTTCATCCACGGCAACTGTCCTGTTACCGCTGCCGCCTCCCGCAATGATGTTCACTGTACCTCCGTCCGTCTGAACCACACTCCCGGCGCTGATTCCGTCGCCCTCCGAGACGATCTGTACCGTACCGCCCCCGATATATACGAATCCCTTGTCCGCATCCTCATCATTTTCCGCATGAATGCCGTCTTTTCCCGATGTGATCTGTATAGTCCCACCGCCGATCCGCACGCTGTCCTTGCCGGATAATCCCTGCTTTTCCGCGGTCACACTGATCGTGCCGCCTGTTAATTTCAGATCGTCCTTGGAAACAATCCCGTGTCCTTCGGCGGCATTGACAGTGAGGCTTCCCGCACCGTTAATGACCAGATCGCTCTTTGCGTAGATCACCCCGTCAATATTGTTGCCGTCAATGGGCGTATATCCGCTGCTTGCCAGACGGTTCTCCGAGCCTTCCGCCAATGTGACAAACACCTTATCCGCCTGCTTCACATAGATTGCCGCATCTGCCTCATTATTGATCTCCACGCCGTCAAACACCAGCTGTACCTTGGCGCTCTTATCCGCATCTACGATGATCATGCCGTCTTTCAAAGTACCGCTCAGAAGATATACTCCTTCCTCAGTGATGATCACATCCTTCCCGGAAAGAGTGATCTCCTCCGCCGCGTCATACTCACCGCTCAGATCCCTATCCGTAAACATTTCCGAAGCCTCAAGCCCTCCCGCGGAAGTATAAGTCCCCTGCCCGTCTCCCGTTGCAGAGGCAGTGGCTCCGGTGCCGCCGGTCATAACGCCACCCTCCCCTGCCTCTGCAAGAGAGTCCGATACGTCCTCCGCCCTGTTCTGACTGCCGCAGCCTGCCATGGAAGCCGTCAGCAGACCTCCGATCATTACTGCAGAGCAAAACCGCACTGCCATTTTTTTATGTCGAAAAAAATTGATATTCATATACCCTTCCTCCATAAAATTTCCGTAACTTTTCCGAAAAACACGCTCTAAAGTTCACAGCTGACTGTCTCCCTGCGGGAAACGGAAATCTCCAGATTACCATTCCGACAGCGGAGCTTGTCTATCATCTCCTTCTCCGCTTCCGTATTCTTCAAAATAATATTATAGGTCAGTTTGAACAGACTCCCCATATTCGCCGTCTTCACCTGTTCCAACTCATGCGATGAAGTATACTCATCCAATATTTCGTCAAAAACCCCCGTATAATCAAGGTCTTCGGGGATCATTATATGCAATACCTTATACAATGCCCCTTTCCTTTGACTGCCAAAGTCAAAACTGTTATACAGAATGGTGACCGCACTCAGGATCACCGCAAACAGCACAGCAAACCCCAGATATCCCATACCCGCTATCAGCCCCGTGCACATTGCCAGGAAAATAGCGCCTATTTCCTTTGCCGTACCGGGAACGGACCGGAAGCGGACCAGGCTGAAGGTCCCCGCAACCGCCACACCGGTTCCCACATTCCCGTTGACCATCATGATCACCACACACACCACCGCGGGAAGCATGGCCAGAGTCACCAGAAAGCTTTTCGTGTAACGGTTCCTGTAAGTATATACACCTGCAAGCAACAGCCCGATTCCCAACGCCACCCCAAGACACAGCAGGAAATGGGAAACCGGGATCACAGTGACCGACTGGGAATCAAATATCCCCTGAAACATATTGTTAAGCATAAACAGCTTCTCCTCTCTCTCTCATAAATATTGTCCGATAAGCGTTTCCATATTTTGAAAAGGATGTCTTATGAATCTTTTCTTCCGTGAGAGCCCTTACCATCCACAACGGTATCCCTCCCGGTGTCTTGACCTCCATCAGAGTCTGCCCCGGCTCCAGAAGCGCTTCCCCGTACACTCCGCTGCCCAGGGACAAGTCTTCCTCACGGAACAGGATATTCTCGTCAAAGGTTACCCGGAATTCACCTGGCTCCTTTGTAAGAAAAGCTTCCCTCTCATAGGATAAGAATACTCTGGGCTTCAATGTCCGGTAGAACTGCAGGAAATAGTCGATTTCCTCGGTAATATGCGTATGAACAGGCGCAGGAGCCGCTCCCGCCAGATATTCCGCAGCACACCCTTCCACAATGGAGATCCTGCGCTTATAGACCACCGACTCATACTTCTTCTTCAATTCCACAAACACCTTATCCTCAGGAGATACCGCACTGTAGCTTCTGACCCGCAG
>JAIEKC010000679.1:0-2288 GCA_029064505.1 Acetatifactor sp. | reverse complement strand
ACAAATATCAGGGATATGTTCCGGCTGATGGTGGAGTGTAGATTTAATTTTATGATCAATTCCCAGGTACTCTGGGGAGACTACGACACGGTTCCGGGGCTTGCGATCTATCAGCTCCTGCGGCCGGAAAACGCGAAATTTGTGACGGTCATACAATATGTCTGGAACGGCTCGGAGCGTGTTCTGGTGCATGGGAGTACAGAGTAGGGCGTACAGAGACCGGGGGAATGATTTTTCAAACACGCTCCAGAAAGGTGACGCTGTATGTTTCAAAAAGAAGTAGTAGAAAAGATACTGGTTCAGGCAGAGCGAATGGACCCGAAATATGAGATGTTTGGAGCTTCCGTTCATAAATATAAACTAAATCCGCCTGTGGATCAGGCATTTGTCCGTGAAATGGAGAAAAAATATCATTTTCTGCTTCCGGAAGATTACATTCAGTTTATTACAGAGGTTGGAGACGGAGGTGCAGGCCCGGATTATGGAATTACTCCATTTGGGAATTTTCTGAGGAAAGCGGAAAGTCCGGGGGCCGAAAAATTTCGGGAGGCATACAGATGCAGTCTGGGAAAAGCATTTCAGCTTCGTCCCATGCAGCCCGATGAAGTGGAATGCCAATATGCCTTCTCCAGAAAAGCGTATGAGAAAAATCCTGAAAATTATTTTGCAGAGGCTGAAGAGCCTGACGAATATACTTTGTGTAATACGGAAGGATATTTTATATTGGGAACACATGGGTGTCAATGGGATTTTGGACTGGTTACAGCCGGTGAAAGACGTGGACAGATATTTGACACAGATAATGAAGGCGGTTATTGTCTGGCGGCTGATAGCTTCCATGAGTTTTATCAGAGCTGGCTGGACTATATTTCAGATACGGAACGCTTTTGTGAAAAGCTGGAAGAATGGAGAAGAATCCGAAACAGATAAATCCGGATTGTGGAGTAAGTCTTCGAGTGGCGAGTATGTATTTGGAACACTTTTCGGAAAAGATTCAGGAGAATGGAAGTTGGAAAATGGAAATTGACAGAACGGAATGTGAACAAGATCTGGAGGAGTGTATCCAATATTTCAGGCAGCGGCCGGTATATCATAAGCTGTTTGCAAAAGTGCGGGACAAATACAGGAGTCTGGGGCATTTTGGGGGCGCGGTGCAGCTGTCAGGGCTTACGCCGGAGGAATGCAGGCAGCTTGGGGGCTTCTTTCAGAAGGATTTTGAGGGGAAGAAAACGGTCAGTATTTCGGCGGCGGCTATGGAGAAGGCTCTGGAAAGGAGCCGCTTTTCCGGGCTTAAGTGGGAGACTGTCCTACAGAACTATTTTCAGGAAGAGCTGGTGGGAAAGAAGGATCAGCGGCAGCAGGAAAACGCATTGAGAGAACAGTTTTTCGAAAGGATCATTGCCGTTTACCCGGATAATCCGGGAAGCGTGTGGCTGAAAGAGGTTCTCAGTACAAAGGGAGAAGGTTATCTGCTGCTGATGAAGCAATATGGTGAGCAGCATCAAAAGCTGAGGGAGAACCTTACCCTTCTGATGCAGGCGATTCCCAGGCTGCCTTTTCTGACCGATGGAGATGGTAGGGAATCCTGTGAGCTGCTTGCCGTATTTGCGGCGGAAACCACGGGGGATCCGCATTTTTTTGACATGGGAACTTTGGGGGAGCAATTGCTGACAGCTTTTTTGAAGCGTTATATTCCGCGTCCGTCCGCCACAGCAGTTTTGACGGAGGGAGAAAGAGCGGAGATTTGCGGAAACGAAGGAATTTTCGGATCGGAAGAGCGTGAGGAAGTTTCAGATGACGGGGACATTTGCAGGCCGGAGGAACGTGAGGAAGATTCTGATGACGGGGAAGTTGTCGGGATAGAAGACGCAGCGAAGGTACTGGGGAAAGCAGTGGCTTTTCGAACGGAGGAAAAGGCGGAGCTTCTGTATAGAGCAGGGCTTGTGCGGGATGAGCTTTCCAATAACACGCTGGTCTATGGGATCATTGGCATTGGGAGAGACGGAGAGCGGCATGAGGGAATTTCCGGGTTCCTGAAGCGGAAAGAGCCATTACAGCTGACACTTTTAACTATGAGAAAGCTGACACAGGTACATCCGCAGAAGGAAAAGCGGGTATACATTGTGGAGAATCCTGCAGTCTTTGCCAAAATCATGAAGGCATGGCCGGAGGCAGCTGTTCTGTGCGGAAATGGGCAGATCCGTCTGGCGACTCTGATTCTGCTTGACTTGTTTGACAAAGAGACCACTTTCCTGTACGCGGGGGACTATGACCCTGAGGGACTGCAG
>JAIEKC010000678.1:0-5125 GCA_029064505.1 Acetatifactor sp. | reverse complement strand
TCCCCTTCGAGCAGCTGACCGACGTTCCCTATGAGCTTGCAAAGGGGAATCTCACTGTCCCGGTGCAGGAAAGCAGGAGCCGTTTCTTCGGCAAATTCGCATGGGGGATGGATCTGCTCCGGGAAAATATGGAGGAACAGAAACAGAGAGAGCGGATATTCCGGAAAGAGAACAAAACGCTGCTCCTGTCCCTCTCCCATGATATCAAGACGCCCCTTTCCGCCATAAAGCTCTACGCGGACGCATTGAGAAAAAATCTGTACTCCGATCACGGAAAGCAGGCGGAGATCGCAGGGAAAATAAAGCGGAAGGCGGATGAGATCGAGGAATATGTCTCCCGGATCATTGCCGCGTCCAGGGAAGACTTCATAAGTCCGGAGGTGGAGAACTCCGAGTTCTATCTCTCGGATCTGATGGGGAACATCCTGAATTATTATGTGGAAAAGCTGGCACAGCGGAAGACGGAATTTCACACCGCGGAATATGGGAACTGCCTGCTTGCGGGGGATCTTGACCGCAGCGTGGAGGTTCTCCAGAATATCCTGGAAAATGCCATAAAATACGGTGACGGACATGAGATAACGATTCATTTTGCGGAGGAAGAAAACTGTCAGCTCATCACCGTAAAAAGCAGCGGATGTACCCTTACGGAAGATGAGCTGCCCCATATTTTTGACAGCTTCCGGCGGGGAGCCAATGCCCGGAACATACAGGGCAGCGGCCTGGGACTGTATATCTGCAGACAGCTGATGCACAGAATGAACGGGGAAATCTTTGCGCAGATCGCTGACGGAAGCATGCTGGTCACGGTTGTGTTTGGAATGGCGGGCTGAATCGGCCTGTCACAAAGTCGCTTATGCACAGAGAGGATGCCTGTATACCCTCATGGGCAGCGCAGAAATGGAGATCAGATATGACGTTACAACAGTTAAAATATATTGTCGCTGTAGCAGAGACAGGAAATATTACAGAAGCTGCCGGAAGACTGTTTGTCTCACAGCCCAGTCTCACAAATGCGATCAGGGAACTGGAAAGTGAAATGCAGATAACCATTTTCCGGAGAACCAATAAAGGGGTCGTGGTCTCCAATGAGGGAGAGCTGTTTTTGTCCTATGCAAGACAAATATTAGAGCAGACGAGCCTTCTGGAAGAAAAATTCAAAAGCGCAGATAAACAGAGTCCCCGCTTTTCCGTATCCTGTCAGCACTATTCTTTTGCGGTAAATGCTTTTGTGGATGTTATACGAGAATTTGATGCCGACAAGTACGATTTTACTTTGCGGGAAACACAGACCTATGAGATCATAGAAGACGTAAGCAGACTGAAAAGTGAAATTGGAATTCTGTATACATCTTCCAAAAACGAGGAGATCCTGTCGAAGCTGATAAAACAGAACGGACTGAAGTTCGAGGAATTGTTTGTCGCAAAGCCTCATGTGTTCATATGCTCCAATCACCCATTGGCAGGCAGGGAGGTGCTGGAGCTGAAAGATCTGGAGGAATACCCATACCTTTCCTTTGAACAGGGAGAGTACAATTCCTTTTATTTTTCGGAGGAGATATTGAGCACACTGGACAGAAATAAAAATATAAAAGTAAGGGACCGGGCCACACTTTTCAATCTGGTGATCGGATTAAACGGCTATACGGTCAGTTCTGGTGTGATCAGCAGGAAATTAAACGGGGAAAACATTATAGCCAGACCCTTACAGGTAGATGAGTATATGCGTATTGGAATGATCACGCAAAAGAATATGCCTCTCAGCAGATATGGCCAGACTTATTTGGAAGCGCTGAAAAGGCATATCGACACGAATGATGATGAATAAGGAATGAATGGGAATAGCAGCTTGAAATAGTTTGAAACTATGGCAAACTGCTAATTTTTTGTATTTTTCAAAACCGGACAGAAAGGATATACTTACGTTACAAATAAACCAATTTCAGGAGTGAAAAACAATATGATAAAGGATTTATTGAATAAAACAAAGACAAGTCTTTCTTTTGAAGTCTCCCCGCCTAAGACGGAGGACGAGTTTCAGGCTCTTTTCGGCAAATTGGATGTTCTTGCGGCTCTGCAGCCTGATTTTATGAGCTGCACTTACGGCGCGGGTGGCTCCAATGCTGGAAAGACAATTGAAATCGCATCGTACATTCAAAATCATCTGCAGATTGATACAATTGCCCATATGACGTGCGTTGGCTTCAAACAGTCTGACCTTCAGAAGAACTGTGAATTATTGGAAAAAGAAGGCATTCATTACATCATGGCACTGCGGGGTGACAGGCCGCAGGCAATGGGAGACGAGCAGTTTAACAGCAGGGAATTTTTATATGCCTCTGATATGATACGTTACCTGAAGGCCAAAACCTCCTTTACGCTTGCCGGCGCCTGCTATCCGGAGAAACATTATGAAGCTGCGAGTTTTGAAAGTGATCTGATGCATTTGAAGGAAAAGGTGGAAGCAGGCGCCGGTTTCCTTGTCACTCAGCTTTTCTTTCAAAACGATACGTTCTATCGTTTCAGGGAGCGGGCGGCGGATATCGGGATCACGGTACCTGTCTGTGCCGGTATCATGCCGGTTATCAGCGCAAGGCAGATAAGCAAAAGCATCAATTTATCCGGTTCTTCCGTTCCGAAGGAGCTTGAAAATATGATCGCCAGGTATGGCGAAAACAGGGAAGATATGCGCAAAGCCGGTATCGATTATGCCGTTCGCCAGATTCTTGATCTGAAGGAGCATGGGGTAGACGGCATACATATTTACACAATGAACTGGCCGAAAACAACAGCGGAGATCGTGGCGCAGATTTCGATTTAGAGCGTGTCAGAAAACAGCGCAAATAAAGGATGAAACGCCTTGGAAAGGGTTGGGCGCTTAAGAAAGAAGTTGTGCATGCAGATCACATCCCAAAATTCTGTTTTATTTGGAAAGTGATTGCAGTATAATGGAACCAGTGACAGATCAATAGTTTGTGAGGGTACAATTATATGGTGATCATCTATTTCTCAGGAACCGGTAATTCCAAATATATAGCGGAACAATTTGCAGAGCGAATGAACATAAAAGCATACGACATTGAGCAGGATTTGGATTTTAAAATGCTGCTGGCAGAAGAGGATACGATAGCGGTCTGTTATCCGATTTACGGCTCTGGTGTTCCACGTATAATGAGAGAATTTGTTGAAAAATACGAGAGCTGTTTCAGAACCAAAAAGCTGATCATCTTTTGTACCCAAATGCTGTTTTCCGGAGATGGAGCCAGAGCTTTTTCAAGGCTGCTGCCGGGATGCGATGAAAGGATTATCTACGCCGAACATTTTTTAATGCCGAACAATATCTGTAATTTTTTCCTGTTTCCCATAACGGAAAGAGAAAGAATCAAAAAACCGGAAAAAGCATTAAAAAAATTAGAACGGGTATGTTCAGATATTCAAAGAGGAATCGTAAAAAGGCGGGGCTGGAACATCTTTTCGGCGTTGCTTGGCAAAACACAAAATATTACCTTTCCCCAAATAGAGATGAGAGGACGAAGTTCATTTCGCACGGATGAAAACTGTGTTGCATGTGGAGCATGTGTAAAAAACTGTCCCACGCACAATTTGGAAATAGTAAGTGGAAATGTCGTACAAAAAAACAATTGTACACTTTGCTACCGCTGCGTGAACTTATGTCCGAAGCAAAGCTGCACTGTATTTCTGCACGGAAAACCTGAGAGACAATATAGGGGAGTGGCGTGTGATCGTGAAAACAGGAAGCATATGCGCCAGTGATGCAGGACAGTGCGGAGGGGCGGCAAACAAATACAAGTAAACAAAGGGACTTCCTCAATCCTTTAAAAGGCTATGACAATGGTTGTAGTCTTTTTTCATGCGTTAATTACCGTAGGGAATGAAACCATTTTCCCCAAGCAGAGAAATACCCGTCAATGGAATTCCGCAATCCAATCTCCCGACAATTAACGGAAGAAAATCATTTACCAGCACTGAAACCAATCAAGCATATCAATCAATCCATACCACAGGAGAACAAAGACCATGAACAAAAAGCAGAAACAGCAGATTTTGGACTATTACAGCACCACCGACAAATATATCCGTAGCAAGACACATTCCAATGCGCATCAGACTGTATTCACCAAAGAAAACGACAAATTCCAGTGGCTTGTGTTGGAACAGAAAAGCCAGTTCAAAGTAGAGGTAAGGCAGACCGACAATCATGGAACAGTCACTGCGAGGGATAATTACGAACTGACAAGAAATATTCCTAAGTGCGTGGGCGTGGAGCGTTTATGTGAGGGCGCAAATTTTCAGATACCTTTCAACGTTGATGAAATCAATCTAATCTATCAATTTGGGGAACAGAGCAAAGCGGAAACGTGCGCCCATTTATCCGCAATCCTGCCACAGATAAAGGACAGCGACACCAAGCAGATAGTAAGCGACACCTTAAAGAAATTAAATGCCCTGTCAGAAGAAACTTGTGCGGAACTGACCACAACCACCAAAAGACGGAAACTGACCGAGCGTGACCATTCCATAGCGGTAAGGTTAGCCAGAGCAAAGGAACAGGCAAAACAGCCGGCAGTTGCCGAGGGAAAAAAGCACAGAATCTACAGCAAGGGAAAGGGGGATATGGAATTATGAAACTATCACGCTACGAGCAGGAAAGCATTCTCAATTATAACGCAGGAGAGCGAACCGCCATCCTCTATACAAGGGATAAGGTAGTTATGCGGAAACTTGACACGCTTGTTGTCGATTTTCCCGACACATACAAGCTGACAGGGCAGGACGAGGTATCTAAGACCTATTCCTTTCCGAAATCATACGTCAGCTACCGTAAGCCGAGGGCAGTCAGCACAGAGCAGAGGGAGCGCGCAAAGCAGATGATGATTGCAAAGAATAGAGCAAATGGAGGTTAAGCAAAATTTAATGGAATTGTGTATGCGTTTGTGGTACGATAATGACATTGAACAATTTGACAAATCGGAATTTGAGGATGAATTTCTTGAACTTTCCTTATTTTTCAATGCTTTGCAAGCCTTATACAGTGAATTACTATGTATTTTCCCTTGTTTTTGCCCTTATGGGCAGTTTACAAGGGAAAGTTTTTTCTGAATGT
>JAIEKC010000677.1:0-3393 GCA_029064505.1 Acetatifactor sp. | reverse complement strand
TTCCTGGCCAGTTCTTCCTTTTCTTCCCCTGAAATTGACATTTCCTAAGTGCCCTGATTCATAATGTCTCTATGATACAGTTTCATGCCATATTTTCCCTTGTCCTTCATACGCTTGTACAATTCATTGGCAAGCGTGACACTTCTGTGTTTCCCCCCGGTACAGCCAATGGCCACCACCAGCTGATACTTTCCTTCCTTAACATAATTAGGAATCAGGAACTGTATTAAGTCTGTCAGCTTTTCCATAAAAATATCCGCCTCCGGAAAGCTCATCACATAGTCCTGCACTTCCCTGTCATTTCCGGTCTTTTTCTTAAGCTCGTCAATATAAAAGGGATTCGGCAGGAACCGTACATCAAACACCAGATCCGCATCTACGGGAATGCCGTGTTTAAAGCCAAAGGACATTACCGTTATCATGAGACTATTATATTCTTCGTTCTTCACAAAAATACGGTCAAGTTCTTCTTTTAATTCTCTGGTCAGGAGCTTGGAAGTGTCAAGAACATAATCCGCGTTTTTCCGAACGTTCTCCAGCACCTTCCTCTCTCTTCTGACGCCATCCTCCACCCTGCCGTCCGCCGCAAGGGGATGAACGCGTCTCGTCTCCTTATAGCGCTTTATCAATGAAGTCTCACTGGCGTCCATGAACAGGATTTCAAAACTATAACCTTTGTCCCTGAGCTGATCCAGGATCCTTGTGGTCTCTTCAAATGATTGGTCCGCGCGGACATCCAAACCCAAAGCCACTCTGCCGATCTCGCTGCCCGGCACGGATACCAGCTCCACAAATTTTTCGATCAGGGACACGGGCAGGTTATCCACACAATAGAATCCTGCATCTTCCAGCATCTTCAAAGCAGTACTTTTTCCGCCGCCGCTCATTCCGGTCACTATCACAAATCTCATATGTCGCTCATCTCCCGCCATGAAAAACATTGCTGTTACCCGCTGTTCCGGTCATGCCGGCACGATCGCACCAACAGCTGTTCTTTGACCTTTATCCCAAAAAGATAACCTCCGGTTCCAGGTCCACATGAAAGAGTTCCTTCACCCGGTCCTGTACCTCCTCTATCACATCTTTCACATCTTCCGCAGTCGCTTTTCCGGTGTTGACGATAAATCCGCAATGCTTGTCGGACACTCTGGCTCCGCCGATCTGGAAGCCCCGCATACCGGCATCCATGATCAGCTTCCCTGCAAAATACCCTTCCGGCCGCTTGAACGTGCTGCCCGCGCTGGGATATTCCAGGGGTTGCTTTTCCCTTCTCTTTAATGCCAGCTCCTCCATTTTTGCACGAATCTCTTCTTTGTTTCCCTCTGCCAGTTTCAGAGTGACCTCTGTCACCGTAAAAGGGTACCTTTTAATAGTACTGTAGCGATAGGCAAACTCCATGGTACTGTTATCCAGCTCCATAACTTCACCGTTTTTGTCGATCACCCTCACCAGGGTCACAACCTGACTCATCTCGCCGCCGTAAGCCCCCGCATTCATGACCACGCCGCCTCCCAGCGTGCCGGGAATCCCGGCAGCAAATTCCAACCCCGTAAGGCTGTGTTCATATGCCGCTTTCGCCACCTGGGACAACAGGGCTCCCGCCTGGGCAACTATGGTACAGCCATCCACCTTTATACGGCTCATCTTCTGCCCGATCTGTAATATGATACCACGATATCCTCTGTCGCTGACAAGTAAATTACTTCCATTACCCAGAATGAAACTGGATTCCCCCACCAGATTCAGGTACTTTTGGACCTTCCGCAGCTGTTCCTCACTTTCCAACTGCAAAAAGCAATCAGCAGGCCCACCGATTCGAAAGGTGGTGTGACCTGCCATCTCCTCCTGTAAACTGATGTTTTCTTCTGGAACATATCCCTTTAAAGCCTCAACTACTGCTGTACTGATCATTTTGTCTACTTCCTACTCCCCAATACTAATCCGGCGGCACCATAGATACCCGCATCATTGCCCAGCTTTGCCAGAGCGAATTTCGTATTCCTGCATGCATGAAGTGCATACTTTTGAAATTCCGGTTCAACAAACGTGAGCAGTATCTCTCCTGCTTTGGAGACTCCGCCGCCGATGACAAAGATTTCCGGATTGACCACATTAGCCACAATGGCCAGTCCTTTGCCCAGATACATGCCAAACTGCTCCGCAATCTCTATCGCCACCCGGTCTCCCGCCTTCACCGCGTCAAAAACCGTTTTAGCGGAAACAGAACCTTTCCGCAGAGTGCTGGGGGCATCATCCTTTTCCAGACGTCTCTTTGCCAGACGGACAACACCGGTTGCAGACGCGTACTGCTCCAGACAGCCCTTGTTTTTACAGCCGCAGGCCTCCGTCTCCTCGTCATCGATATGGATATGGCCGATCTCACCGCCGGCTCCGACAGCGCCGGTCAGAATATTTCCGTCCACAATGATGCCGCCGCCCACACCGGTTCCCAAGGTCACAGCCACCATATTGGTATGGCCCCTGCCACCGCCCTGCCACATCTCACCGAAAGCTGCCGCATTGGCGTCATTGACTGCTTTTATCGGTACATCAATATATGCACTCAGAGCCTCAGGTATGTTAAATGATTTCCATCCGAGGTTGACCGCCCCGCTTACCACATTGCCGTCCCCGTCCACCGCACAGGGCGCCCCCACGCCGATTCCTACCAGTTCTTCCTGTTTGATGCCCTTTTCCTTCATCTTATCCAAAAGGCTCCGGGCCACATCCGGCAGGATAGAAGCTCCTCCATTATCCTTTACTGTGGGAATTTCCCATTTATCCGACACGCAGCCCTCTCCGTCAAAAAGACCGATCTTAACGGTAGTGCCTCCGATATCCACTCCAAATGCATACTTGCTCATCATTCATCATTCCTCTTCTTCGTCTTCATTACGCTTTCTTGCCAGAGATCTCTGCACACGGGTGTACAGCTCCTGAGCCGCGTTATAGCCCATCTTCTTCTGGCGGTGGTTTACTGCAGCCGTCTCACAGATGACTGCCAGATTACGTCCGGGACGTATGGGAATATTATGGCAGATGATCTTGTTGCCGAGATATTCCGTATAATTCTCCTCCAACCCCAGTCTGTCGTATTCTTTATCCTTATCCCATTCTTCCAAACGGATCACCAGATCGATATTGGCGGTATCCTTCACGGAAGAAGCGCCATAAAGGGATTTCACATCCACAATGCCGATACCCCGAAGCTCGATCAGATGCTTGGTCACATCGGGCGCCGAGCCTATCAGTGTCTCGTCACTTACCTTTCGAAGCTCCACCACGTCATCAGTGACCAGACGATGTCCACGCTTGATCAGCTCCAGTGCCGCCTCTGACTTACCGATACCGCTCTCACCGGTGATCAACACGCCCTCACCATAGACGTCCACC
>JAIEKC010000676.1:0-3204 GCA_029064505.1 Acetatifactor sp. | reverse complement strand
ATTTTATCATAGAACTTGGAAAGTCATTGCCGGAGGATATTTTCGAGGAGAGAGGTGAGAATATCTGGGTGGCAAAGAGTGCAAAAGTGGCGCCCACGGCATGTCTGAACGGTCCCCTGATCATCGACGAGGAGGCGGAGATACGTCACTGTGCCTTTGTCCGGGGCAATGCCATTGTGGGAAAGGGAGCGGTGGTAGGCAATTCCACGGAACTGAAAAATGTAGTGCTCTTTAATAAGGTGCAGGTGCCTCACTACAATTATGTGGGGGACAGTATCCTGGGTTATAAGGCACATATGGGAGCCGGCTCCATCACCTCCAATGTGAAGAGCGACAAGACCCTTGTGGTAGTAAAGGGAAAGGGGATTGCCGGGGATATTGCCATTGAAACGGGATTAAAGAAAATGGGAGCCATGCTGGGAGACAATGTGGAGGTAGGCTGTAACAGCGTCCTGAATCCCGGCACTGTGATCGGCAGAAATTCCAATATTTATCCCACATCCATGGTAAGGGGAGTGGTTCCCGCAGACAGTATCTATAAGACAAAAACGGAAATTGCGAAAAAGAACTGCTAAAAAACATTGACATTTAACAGTTGCTGATGTATATTTTTTATAGTGCGGCAAATTAATGCGTTGACGCACTAAAGTGCAAAAGGGAAAAGCGTCCGGAAAGATTCCAAAACAGCGGTCCCTGGAAGAAGATAGTTCTGGAGGAGCAGTCCTTCAGAGCGGGGAAGGCTGAGGGATGTGCCGCGGACGCTTTGGAATGGAGGAGATTATGAAAAAGAAATTAGCAGCAATCGTATTAAGCGGTATTATGGCGGTTTCCGCACTGGCCGGCTGTGGTTCCGATGGCAATACCGGAAGTTCCGCAGCAGACGCGGGAAGCGAAGGAAGCTCCGCAGCAGATGCGGGAAGTTCGGATGCAGGCAGTTCTGCGGGAGATTCATACACGGTGGGAATCTGCCAGCTGGTACAGCATGACGCTCTGGATGCGGCGACGCAGGGATTTCAGGATGCCCTGACCGAGAAACTGGGCGACCGGGTGACCTTTGACCTGCAGAATGCTTCCGGTGATTCCCCTACCTGTGCCACCATTGCCAATCAGTTCGTATCCAATGGAGTGGATCTGATCCTGGCAAACGCAACGGCGCCCTTACAGGCGGCAGTGGCGGCGACTACTGAGATTCCCATTCTGGGCACTTCCATTACTGATTATGCGACAGCGCTCCAGATTGACAACTGGACCGGTTCCACCGGTATCAATGTTTCTGGTACTTCTGACTGCGCTCCTTTGACGGAGCAGGCGGATATGCTCCATGAGCTGTTCCCTGAGGCAGAGACTGTGGGTATGCTGTACTGTTCGGCGGAACCTAACTCCGCGTACCAGGTGGGCATCGTAAAGAGTGCTTTGGAGGGTATGGGATATACCTGTAAGGAATACAGCTTTGCCGATTCCAACGATATTGCTTCCGTTACCACCAGTGCAACCTCTGACTGCGACGTGATCTATATCCCCACCGATAATACCGCCGCATCCGCTACCGAGGTGATCAACAATGTGTGTCTGCCCGCAGGCATTCCTGTCATTGCCGGTGAGGAAGGTATCTGCAGGGGCTGTGGTGTGGCGACTCTGTCCATCAGCTACTATGACATCGGATACCAGTCCGGTCTCATGGCTTATGATATTCTGGTAAACGGCGCCGATATTTCCACCATGGAGATCCAGTTTGCGCCCAATGTGACCAAGAAGTACAATGCGGATATCTGCAGTCAGCTGAATATTACTGTTCCTGACGGATATGTTGCGATCGAGTAAGACGGAGTTGATCTGGTATATAAGGTAAGTAAGGCGGCAAAAGTGCAATTCATCTTTTGCCGTCTTTTAGGAATTAAACTCCCATACATTCCGATGCACCACCATAAATGAAAGTCGGGAGTTTAGGAACTGTCTCGCAAAACCATAAAGTAACATGGTTTTGACTTCGCGGTGCCGGAATGGCATAGGAACTTTTACAGTAAAAGACAAGTGGAGGAAACGGAAATTGAATATTATGGCTTTAATCAACGCGTTGCCCGGCGCCTGTGCCCAGGGACTGATCTGGGGTATCATGGCGATCGGTGTATTCATCACATACCGGATACTGGATCTGGCCGACCTGACAGTGGACGGTACCATGTGTACGGGAGGCGCTGTCTGTATCATGATGATGCTGTCGGGACACAATGTGTGGGTGTCGCTGTTTGTGGCGTTCCTTGCGGGGATGCTGGCGGGACTGGTGACAGGTCTGCTGCATACGGCTTTTGGGATCCCGGCCATCCTTGCGGGGATTCTTTCCCAGCTGGGACTTTACTCCATTAATCTGCGGATCATGGACAATAAGGCAAATCAGGCGATCAGCGTGGATAAGTTCGGGCTGCTGGTTTCACTCCGCTATATCAAGGGAGTTCCTTTTTATAAAAATACTCTGCTGATCGCCGTGATCATCATTGCGGCGTTGATCGGACTGTTGTACTGGTTTTTCGGAACGGAGCTGGGCTGCTCCATCCGTGCCACAGGCTCCAACCCCAATATGTCCCGGGCGCAGGGAATCAATACGGATCTCACCAAGATCATAGGACTGATGCTGAGCAACGGCATTGTTGCATTTGCCAGCGGATTGTACGCGCAGTATCAGGGCTTTGCGGACATCAATGCGGGCCGCGGCGCCATTGTGATCGGTCTGGCATCCGTTATCATCGGTCAGGTGGTGTTCGGTAAGATCCACGGGAATTTTGCATTCAAGCTGGCATCCGTAGCGTTCGGAGGCGTTATTTATTATCTGGTACTGCAGGTAGTGTTGTGGCTTGGACTGAACGCCAACGATCTGAAGCTGATCTCCGCAATTATCGTTGCCATATTCCTTGCTATCCCTTACATGAAGGAAAAACATTTTTCCAGACCTGTGAAAAAAGGAGGTGCAGACAATGCTTGACATTAACCGGATCAGTAAGACCTTTAACGCGGGAACCGTCAATGAGAAAAAAGCATTGAACGGACTGGAGCTGCATTTGCAGGAGGGTGATTTCGTCACCGTTATCGGTGGAAACGGCGCGGGCAAATCTACCATGCTGAATGCCATTGCAGGCGCATGGTTTGTGGATGAAGGAAAGATTCTGATCGACGGCGTCGATGTGACCAGACTTCCGGAACACAAAAGGG
>JAIEKC010000675.1:0-2543 GCA_029064505.1 Acetatifactor sp. | reverse complement strand
CTATAAAACAGTCCTGTCTCACTACACCTTGCCAAAAAAGCCAATGCCCTATGATATCGCTCTCTAACCATGGATGAACAATCCAGACCTTCCACACACTCGTTAAACAATTGTATTGTTTCCCTCTCAGAATGTTTTTTATCTTTGTATAAATAATGGACTTTCCTTTGATTACTGACCACGACTAAAATGGAGATTCCTCTGTTTGCCACAAAAAATCTAATATCATCTAATGAAACTGTCTGCAAAGATGGATGATTGTGAAGGATTACAACCGTACACATCTTTGCCGAAACAGTCAGGTAATTGGACTGTGTATCAGAACAAACATCCACACTATGCTCATCGCCCAGACAGATTCCATAATTCTCCAACGGATCCGATAAGGCCAAATCACAGGTAATTGCAACCTCATTACTATCATTGTATGTCTGTGAAAGTAACAATACCTCTTTTGCTAAACGTTGCATAATTACATTCTGTGCATCCGTCAGACCCTTGTATTCAATATATCGGACTTTTTTGTATTGCAATATCTGTAATTTGAATCTTATTCCTGTATTTTCTGGCCTGTTCCAGTTCATTCCTCATTTCCGGCAAGAGAATCACCCCTTCACTCATATCATTTGATTATATCCATTTATACTACATAACGCCAGAATTTACCGTACCGCACTGGTTGAACGTATATGGCTGGCGTTATGCAGTCAGGTTACTCGGAAATTTTAACTGTTAACCGTATAAAATACACAATTTGCCTTTCAGTCTATCCATATTATAATCAAAAAGAATCAAAAGCACAACAAAAAGCAGGCTGGCAAATCATTTCATTCGCCACCCTGCCCTTAAATTCAAACTATATTCCTATGTCTTTTCTGTGTCTTTCCTTAAAAGACCCCAAAGCACTTTCCGATCCAATACACCAGCCCCAGCAGCCAGCTTGCAAAGATCCCATACAGGATCACCGGCCCCGCTATGGTAAAGATCTTACACCCGATGCCGAAGACCTGGCCCTCCGTCTTGTACTCAATGGCGGGCGCCGCTACACCATTGGCAAATCCGGTGATGGGAACAAGGGCGCCTGCGCCGCCCCACTTGACGATCTTGGGATAAATATTAAAACCGGTGAGGAGCACGGACGTCAGAACCAGTATCAGGGAGCACCAGCTTCCTGCGGTCTGCTTGTCCAGTCCCAGTTGCCCTGCATAATTTAAAATAAACTGACCGACACAGCAGATGATCCCGCCGGTGACAAACGCCTTGACCATCTGGAGTCCCAGATTGTGGGTGGGCGTTATCTCCTTGATATATTTCTCATAATCCTTCTGCTGCTGTTCCTTTTCCTGTTTTGTCTCTGCCATAACCGGCCTCCTTCTACTCTATTTATTGCCCTTTGATCGCTGATCGGAGCAGTCTGTCCCGCATCCGCACGCCTCTTTCCGGCTGCCCGATATCCGGAGACACTGCAGATCCTGTTCAGACAGATATTGTTTTCTTATTGCCGCAGGGGCCCTGATTTCGTTTTCACCCTCTGTGTATCCACACTTCGGAAACACTTATCCGGGAAATAATTTTTAAAAGCATTTTCCTCAGTATGTGCGAAAATATTGTTTTTATGCGTTTTTATCTATCACAACCACAAAAATCAGCTGAACCGGAAAATGCAATCTGCTATAATGTCTTCCAGAGTGCGTTTGAAAATGCCTTCCACGGGATGTGTGTCACACTTTGTGGGATGCAAAACCCGATTTAGGAGGCATGGTAAAGCTACAGTGGCCAAATTGGGGCGCCGCAGGACACGAAGTGGGACACGCAGACCGGGGGAATGATTTTCAAACACGCTTCAGGACGCGACCGTTTACATACGTGTGCCGCCTGGCACATGTATGAATGAGCAAACCTTTTACCGGGTTTGCATTTTTTATAAGGAAAAAGGAGAATCTACGGGAAAATACCTCAGAAAATACTGAATCTTCGCATTGCTCGCCCCCATTTTTATGGTGGGCGAGGTACTGATGGATCTGGTTCAGCCAAGGCTTATGAGCACCATCGTGGACAAGGGCGTGCTGGGGCTGTCCAACAACAATGTGGGGGACCTGCATCTGGTGCTGACCACGGGTCTGGAAATGACAGGCTTTGTGGTGTCGGGCGGTTTCTTCGGTTTACCACCGGCTCCCTGATCACCCGCGTCACCTCAACCAGATGTTTTGGAGGATGAAGCATTGCGTCCTCAAAAATCATCTTCTGTTCGGGGTGCAGTTGGAAATAGTATTCACGAATCATAAAAAATTCTTGATTGTCTCCAGGATACCCTGTCCCACCAATTCGCCTGCATCCCGTTCCACATGGATCTTCAGATCCGTAAAGGTCCGCTCCACACAGAGCAGGAACAGCTCGTCCTTATTGGAAAAACGTCAACAGAAGCACTGACCATATTACGCCTCTTCTTCCTTCCCTTCTCTTCCGTCAGTGGCGATCAGCGCTTTGTCCACATCTTCCTCATAGTTGCGCATTGCCACCTCGATGGGAGTAGGATCCTTGGT
>JAIEKC010000674.1:0-3527 GCA_029064505.1 Acetatifactor sp. | reverse complement strand
GACAGACAGCCGCTTTCGGACTGGAGGGCAATTTCATTGTGGTGGGTGAGCGGATCAATCCCACCGGCAAAAAGCTGCTTCAGGCACAGCTGCGGGAAGGCAATATGGACAAGGTGCTGCAGTTTGCGGAAGAGCAGGAGAAATGCGGGGCGCAGATCCTTGACGTGAACATGGGCATGAGCGGCATTGACGAGAAAGCCATGATGCTGCGTGCCATAGAGGAGGTCAGCGGTGTCACCAGTCTGCCTCTTTCCTTGGATTCCAGTCATGTGGAAGTACTGGAGGCGGCGCTTCGCCACTATCCGGGCAGGGCGCTGGTCAACTCCGTGTCACTGGAGACGGAAAAGTACGAGAAATTATTGCCCATTGTGAAAAAGTACGGAGCCATGTTTATTTTGCTCCCGTTATCTGATAAGGGATTGCCGGAAAATATAGAAGAAAAGAAAGAGATCATAGAAAAGGTATTGGAACGTGCTTATTCCCTGGGAATGAAGCAGTGTGATGTGGTAGTGGATGGTCTGGTGGCTACGGTGGGAGCCAACAGGAGAGCGGCGTTGGAAACACTGGAGACCATACATTATTGTAAGGAAAAGGGACTGGCTACCATCTGCGGACTGTCCAATATTTCTTTCGGTATGCCAGAGAGAAGCTATGTGAACACAGCTTTTCTGGCTCTTGCCATTCGGGAGGGGCTTACCATGGCGATAGCCAATCCTTCCCAGGAGCTGCTGGTCAGCTGTGCCCTGGCGACGGATCTGCTGCTTGCCAAAGAAGAGGCGGATATCCGGTATATTGAATATGCCAATGTGGTAGCGGAAAACAGAGAGAAAAAGGAAGCCGCTCTGCAGCGGAAGCTGGCGGAGGCCGGGGTACAGAATGGAGCGCAGACACAGGGAGGAGGTTTCGTCCCAGGCGGAGCGCAGACGCAGGAAGGGGCTATGCGCCCGGACGGTTCGCAGTCTCAGATAAAGACCGGGACATCAGGCGGCACACAATACGGGATGGAGACCAGTACATGGTCTTTCGCGAAGCATGGAAGCGCTTCCGGCTCTGGAGTGACAGGCGCATCATATGCTTCTCCGGACAGCGAAAATGAGAGTGAGGTCAGAGCGGCGCTGAGGAAAGCAGTCATGAAGGGCAACCGGAATGGAATCGCTGCTCTGACGAAGGACGCGCTGGCAAAGGGGGAAGATCCTTCCGCCCTGCTGAATGAAGTATTGCTGCCGGCCATTAATGACGTGGGAGAGCTCTTCGACAAGGGTAAGTACTTTCTGCCCCAGCTTATAGGCAGCGCGGAGGCCATGAAGAATGCCATTGAGGTACTGGAACCTTTGCTGCTGCAGGAGACGGATGCCGGGAATATGCCGGTGGTGGTGATCGCCACTGTGGAAGGCGATATTCATGATATCGGTAAGAACCTGGTGGCGCTGATGCTGAAAAATTACGGTTTTAAGATCATTGACCTGGGCAAGGATGTGCCCAGGGAGGAGATTGTCCGTGTGGCCAGGGAAAATAATGCGCAGATCATTGCGCTGTCGGCACTGATGACCACTACCATGCAGCGGATGCGTGAAGTGGTCGAGCTGGCGAAGCAGGAAGGTATCGGCGCGAAGATCATGATCGGCGGAGCGGTCATCACCCAGGACTATGCCGATGAGATCGGCGCTGACGGTTATTCAAGAGATGCGGCGGAGGCCGTAAAACTGGCGCAGAGACTGACCGGATTTTGACATTATAATGAAGTGACCGGAATTTGCCGCAGACGGCAATTAAATGGAGGAGAAAGAGATGATAGGAGCAGATGCAGTTATCAAATGTCTGGAAGCGGAGGGCATAACCACTGTGTTCGGTTATCCCGGCGTAGCCATTTGTCCGTTTTATAACAGTATTTTGGAATCGGATATCAGAACCATACTGATACGCACCGAGCAGAACGCGGCCCATGCCGCCAGCGGTATGGCGAGGCTCACCGGGAAGCCCGGCGTGTGTGCCGTGACCTCCGGCCCCGGCGCCACCAATGTGATCACCGGTATTGCCACAGCCTTTGCGGACAGCATTCCCCTGATCTGTATCACGGGGCAGGTGAGCAGCGAGCTGATCGGCAGCGATGTGTTTCAGGAGGCGGACATTACGGGGGCGGTGGAATCCTTTGTCAAATACAGCTACCTGATCAAGAATGTCAATGATATTCCCAGAGTATTTAAGGAAGCATTTCACATTGCGAATACGGGGAGAAAGGGTCCGGTCCTGATCGATATCCCCATTGACATCCAGAATGCGGTCATCAATAAATTTAAGTATCCCGAGGAGGTTTCCCTGAGAACCTATAAGCCTACCGTAAAGGGACATGCCGTACAGATCCAGAAGGTCATCCGGGAGCTGGAGAAGGCAAAGCGGCCACTGATCTGTGTGGGCGGCGGCGTACTGCTCAGCAACGCACAGGAGGGACTCAGGGCTTTCGCGGAGAAGCATCAGATCCCGGTGGTGTCCACTATGATGGGGATCGGCGCCATGCCCACGGATCATCCCCTGTATTTCAGAATGGTAGGTAATAACGGCAAGGCTTACGCCAACCGCGCCATGAGCGAATGCGACCTGCTGATCATGGTGGGAGCGAGAGTGGCGGACCGTGCGGTGAACCAGCCGGATCTAATCACGAAGAACAAGGTACTGGTACATATCGATGTGGATCCTGCGGAAATCGGCAAGAACGCAGGTCCTACCATTCCTCTGGTGGGTGATGCCAGACATATTTTCGAAGATTTTGCGAAGGAAGAGTTCGTGGGCAACTATCAGGAATGGCTTGACTGTCTGAGGGAATACCGTGTCTCCATGGCGAAGAAGCGCAACCCGGATCCCGCCTACGTGGATCCCGCGGAATTCATCATGCGGCTCACGGATAAGATGCAGGAGGACGGTGTCTATGTGGCGGATGTGGGACAGAATCAGATCTGGTCCTGCGGCTATGTAAAGGTGCGGAAGGGCAAGTTCCTGACCTCCGGCGGTATGGGGACCATGGGATATTCCATTCCCGCGGCAATGGGAGCCAAGGTGGCGGATCCGAAGCGCCAGGTGGTGGCAGTCTGCGGAGACGGCTCCTTCCAGATGTCCATGATGGAGCTGGCTACCCTATGCCAGCATGATATCCCGGTAAAGATCGTTGTGCTGAAAAACAATTACCTGGGCATGGTGCGGGAGTACCAGCACTTCACCTACAAAGAGAATTACTCCGTGGTAGACCTTTCCGGAAGTCCCGATCTGGAGAAGCTTTCCGCCGCCTACGGGATCCCTTTCCTGCGTCTGGAAAATATGGAGAAATGTGATGAGACCATAGAGGCCTTTCTAAAGGAAGATGCTTCCGTGCTCATGGAATGTATCATTGATCCGATGGATATTGTCCGTTAAGAGCAAGTCAGTAAAGAATACTGACTTGGAAAATTCAGGTTGTATACAGAGCGCAAGTGCAGTGTTCTTTCAGCAGAAGGTTGCTATTACCAACATGAAAGAAGAGTGTGGGGTGAAGATCA
>JAIEKC010000673.1:0-2074 GCA_029064505.1 Acetatifactor sp. | reverse complement strand
ACAATGAGTATACAATGTCACTTTTAGTTTTATACCACACAGTTTACATCATCGTGACAGTTCCGTAATCTGCCTGTTACGAAAGAATTTTTCAAACGCGTTCTGACGTCAAACTGCTCAATGACAAATAAGATCAGGTGCGTTATAATAAATACATGTTTCCATGCAGGGGACTATGTTATCAAATCCGAAAACGGACAATTTTTCTGGAAAGTAGTTTTGTGCGATTTTGAGTTTTTCAGAGGGTCACATGAAAATTGAAACGGAGAAGAACATGGCGATTTCATTTACACCGGAACAACAAAAGGTCATAGATTTGCACAATTGCAATATTCTGGTCTCTGCGGCGGCGGGAAGCGGTAAGACGGCAGTGCTGGTGGAGCGTATCATTCAGATGGTATGTAATGAGGCGCATCCTGTGGATATTGACAGGCTGCTGATCGTTACCTTTACCAATGCTGCGGCGGCGGAAATGCGGGAGCGTATCGCGTTGGGAATTTCCGCGAAGCTGGAGGAAAAGCCGGAGTCGGAGCATATCCAGAAGCAGGCGGCTCTGCTGCACAATGCTCAGATCACCACCATTGACAGTTTCTGTCTCTTTTTGCTGCGGAATCACTTTAACGAGATCGGTCTGGATCCCGCTTTCCGTGTGGCGGACGAAGGCGAAGTCAGGCTGATGCAGCAGGAGGTTCTGCAGGAACTGATGGAGGATGGCTATAAAGAGGGCGGAGAGTCTTTCCGCTTCTGTGTGGAATTTTTCTGCCCCGGCGGCAGGGAGAAAGTGCTGGAACAGCATATCCTGAATCTGTCCCGGTATGCCGCCAGCTTTCCCTTTCCGGAAGAGTGGCTTTCGGCCAGGAAGGAGGACTATCAGGCGCAGGATGTGGAAGGCCTCTCGGACAGTGACTATGGAAAATATCTGTTGGATTATCTGGGGAAGATGACAGCGGGCTGCGCGGAAAAGCTGATGCGCGTGAGAAAGCTGTGTGAGGAACCGGGCGGGCCATATATGTACGGGGAGCTGATAGAACAGGAGGCGGAACAGATATGTTCGCTGACAGGATGCCGGTCACTTTCCGATTATGCGGGTAAGCTGTCCTCGGTAAGTTTTGGCAGACTGCCCTCAAAGAAGGATGAGAGCGTGTCGTCTGTCAAGAGGGAACTGGCCAGGAAGCTAAGAGGTGAGGTAAAGGAAAGTCTGCAGAAGCTGATGGAGCGATTTTTTGCCACCCCGTTGGAGCTGGCGGCGAGGCAGGGATATGCCTGTATGGAGCCGGTGGGAACTTTGGTGGATCTGGTGCTGGAGTTCGACAGGCGGATGGGGGAGAAGAAGCGGGAACGAAAGGTTATCGATTTTTCGGATATGGAGCACTATGCTTTAAAGATTCTGCTGGATCGGAATGACGGCAGGATCACTCCCAGCGCTGTGGCGCTGGAGTACCGGCAGCACTTTGCGGAAATTCTGATCGATGAGTATCAGGACAGCAATCTGGTGCAGGAATATCTGCTGAAAGCGGTGTCCGGTGAGGAAGAGGGAAAATATAATCGCTTCATGGTGGGAGATGTGAAGCAGAGCATTTACAAATTCCGTCTGGCGCGACCGGAGCTTTTTCTGGAAAAGTATGATACATATCAGTCGGAAGGCGATGAGAGTTCGCAGGATGGAGTTCTTACGGAAGGCGGTGAGAGTCCGCATGACGGAGTTCTCCCGAAAAGCGGAAGTTTTTTACAGGACGGAGCCGATTTAGGAGATAGCGTCTGCCCGGCAGCCAAAGACTGCCGTAGAATTGATCTGGCGAAGAACTTTCGAAGCCGCATTCAGGTGGTGGATACGGTCAACAGTGTGTTCTCCAGGATTATGAGCAGAGATATGGGCGGAATCGAATATGACGAAAAGGCGGCGCTGTATCCGGGAGCCGTGTATCCTGAGAGCGGGGACTTTGAGAAGGAAGGGAATGAGGCTGAAAGCCGCGGAGATGAAAACAGTGCAGCCCAAAGCCGCGGAGATGAAGCAGGTGACGTGCCACCGTGTGGAGAGGTCGCAGGTGCCGCAAAAGGGAGAGGAGATGACACG
>JAIEKC010000672.1:0-3298 GCA_029064505.1 Acetatifactor sp. | reverse complement strand
TATCGTCGGCAGCGTCAGTTGTGTATAAGTGACAGGGAACTGCGCATTATTTTTTAATGCGCAGATTCAATATAACATCCATGTGGGCGTACCCACCAAACCCATCATGTCATGTCCCAGATGTTTCCTCTGATACCCATAGCTTCTCCCGGCACCGAAATCATCATAATGGGTGTAATCAAATCCTCTCGCAAGAGGGAAATATCCCTTCAGGCCATATTTGTCCTCATAGCTGACATTTCCTGCCCCGTCCGCACTCTCTTCCCGATATTCCCCCACGAGACCGCCCAGTATCGCATCATATGCCTCTCTGTAGTAAGCGTAATATTTCAGATCCGCCGTCAGGCTACCTATGGTCTCTTCCCCTTCGGAAAGCGCCTTTGCCGCTTTATCCATGATCTTTAACGAGTCTTTGCCAAAGCTTCCGCCGGTCCGTGACGCCGTATAGGCAAGCAGATCTATCCAACAGATCTCATGCTCCGTTCCATGAGTATCCACATCCCATTCGTAAGCTTTGCAAAGCGCCTCATAGGATACCGTAAAGTCCACCCACTTGATATAATCGTCTTCTATGGTCAGCACGGCATTGCTGGCGCTCTCTCTGTCCGCCACATTGCGCTTTACCGTCAATAATGTCGCCAGCACCATCGCCACCAGACATTCCATGAAGATTCCCTTCTTTATGTAATACAGATATTTTTCCCGTCTCCCTTTGTCCATAACTGCTCCGGATCATTCGTTAAAAAAATATATGAAACAGGCAGCCAAAAAAGAAGTGTCCAAGTTTCCTCAGACACTTCTTTTCCTGCACTCTTTATCATTACTCAGGATCATACCACGTTGTCCGGAATCAGATTCCCTGTTGCAGGCAGCTGACATTCGGGCATTTGGTCCTTGCGGCATTCGTCATATATACATGCAAACACGCCCGCCTGACTCACTGCTCACCGCTCTTATCCGCTAATTCTCGGGCTCGATCAGTCCGTACGTATCGCCCTTTCTCTTGTACACCACATTGACCTGATCTGTCTCCGCATTAATAAATACAAAGAAATTATGTCCCAGCAGCTCCATCTGGATACAGGCATCCTCAGGATACATTGGTTTAATGTCAAATTTCTTGGTTCTGACGATCCTGACATCCTCATCATCCATGTAGTCGTTCTCAACATACATTTTACTGAAAGAACCGCTACCCTGATGCCTGTCCACTATCTTATTCTTATATTTCTTCAACTGCCTCTCTATGATCTCTTCCACCAGATCAATGGAAACATACATATCATTGCTGACCTGCTCGGAACGGATAATGTTTCCCTTCACAGGAATGGTCACTTCAATCTTCTGTCTCTCCTTCTCCACACTCAAAGTAACATTCACTTCCGTATCGGGATTAAAATATTTTTCCAGCTTACCGATCTTTTCTTCTACAGCACTTTTCAAACCTGGTGTTACTTCAATGTTTCTGCCTACGATTACAAATTTCATGCCCATCATCCCTTTCGGTTTATTATTGTATAAGCATTATAACATGTTTAAGACGGTTTACGCAACAATTTAACATATTTTTTACATGTTTTTGACATTATGAATGTCAAGAATAATTTGTAATACTTCCCGGACAAATTCCTTTTTCATCAACATTCCACAAAACAGATGTTCCTGTCCAAAAGGCATTATAAGATAACATGTGTGTAAACAATCAGTGGATAATGTGCATAAGTCGGTGTATAAATTGGTTTTTATCGGCTTTTACGCCGCTTTCACGGTGGATAACTTTTGTTTCTTTTTTACTTTAGTTTGTTCGCTTTACCGTTCTTTACATTTTTTTTGTCTATTTTGTACATGTATGATGATCAAGGCTTCCATCCCTCCAAAATAATATCCTGAAATGTTACACAATTATGCGAATTTAACACTCAGGCAGAGAATATGTTCTGAAAAGATTCCGAAGATATGTTTCCGCTTCATCTCCTCCGTGCCAAAAAAAGAAGCCATGCCCTGTGGCATGGCTTCATATCACCTGTTATTAGAAGATTCTCCTGACTGCCAGAACCTTTCTGTAGTCAGCGTTGGAAACAATGATGCCGGTTCTGGAGTTAGATGCATGAACGATCTGTCCGTTACCGATATACAGTCCCACATGACCGGAGTAACATACAATATCTCCGGGCTGTGCGTTGCCAAGGCCGTCTACCGCCGCGCCCTGACTGCGGTCTGCGGAAGAGGAATGAGGCAGGCTGACACCAAAGTTAGCATATACACTCATTACAAAACCGGAGCAGTCTGCACCGTTGGTCAGGCTGGTACCGCCGTATACATAAGGATTACCTACAAACTGGAGCGCATACTCTGCAACCGCAGAACCCATTTCGCTGTCTCCGCTGACTGTATAAGTCTGTCCTGCCGCACTGCCGGAACCGCTCTGTGCCGCTTTTGCCGCCGCTGCTTCCCGGGCTCTTCTGCGTTCTTCTTCTTCCTTTGCCAGACGGGCTTCTTCTTCTTCCTTAGACTCCGCCTGCACAAATTCGCTGTGGAGAGTCGCATAATCGGTGGAGATCCAGCCGATACCTTCCTCTACGTCCACCTTTACCCAGCCCTCTGCCTCTTCCAGAACCACCAGATCATCATCCAGAGGAACCAGTCCCAGCACCGACGCCTCCAGACTCGGCTCTGTACGTACCTTCAGGGTAGTGGTATTGACGGTGGCGATCCTGGTGCCCACCTTCCTGGCAAGCTCAACGGCATCCTCGCCGGTGACACAGAACTCACCCTTTACATATCCGGTCACAGAACCGGAAGTGATCTGATACCAGCCATTCTCTTCACTGATAAAAGTACCCACGGAATTATTGTACAGCTTACCTACAATCTCGCCTTCCTCACTGGGAATGCTTCTGACATTCACATAGTTGGTTACCTGCGCTATGACCAGATTGCGGAACAGATCCTCCTCTGTAGGCTCACTCTCAGGGATGATGATCCCCGCTTCCTCGGCCGTGGCCCACTCTATGATCGCTTCAATAGGCATTACTGTATCTGTAGCAACATTACTTAAGCTGTTTCCCCTGCTCAATGCAAGATTCACACCGCCGCTGGGCAGTATCGATGAGCTGCCTGCCGCCTCCGCTGTCAGGCTCATTCCCGAAAAGGCAAGAACGGTTGCCAGTCCACAGGCTGTCACTCTGATAGTCTTAAAATTCATTGTTATCTCCTTTGTATCTGAATGCTTCACACAAGTTGTTACAAATTTATTACGTCTGTTAACAAATATATCACTATTTCCCTTCTTTGTCAA
>JAIEKC010000671.1:0-4682 GCA_029064505.1 Acetatifactor sp. | reverse complement strand
CATATCCCTGTGCCTTTAAGAAAGTATAAGCCATACCGCCGCCGATGATCAGGGTATCGCACTTCTCCAGCAGGTTGGAGATAACGTTCAGCTTATCTGCAACCTTAGCGCCGCCGAGAATAGCCACAAAAGGCCTTACGGGATTCTCCACCGCATTGCCCAGGAAATTGATCTCCTTCTGCATCAGATATCCCACTACATTCTCGCCGCCCTTTGCGGTGATGCACTTGGTAACGCCTTCCACGGAAGCATGAGCCCTGTGAGAGGAACCGAAAGCATCGCATACATACAAATCCGCCAGATCCGCCAGCTCTTTGGAGAACTGCTCGCCGTTCTTGGTCTCCTCCTTGCCGCGGAAACGGGTATTCTGAAGCAATACCACATCGCCTTCCTGCATAGCCTCTACCGCCTTGGTGGCAGCCTCACCGGTAACACTGTAATCAGCTACGAACACGACCTCCCTGCCAAGCTTCTCGGACAACCTCTTTGCCACAGGTGCAAGAGACTCCTTCTCGTTGGGACCTTCCTTAACCTTGCCCAGATGGGAGCAGAGGATCACCTTGCCGCCGTCATCTATCAGCTTCTGAATGGTGGGAAGCGCAGCCACAATACGTGTCTCGTCAGTGATCTCGCCGTTCTTTAAAGGTACGTTGAAATCACATCTCACCAGTACTCTCTTTCCCTTTGCGTTGATGTCATCAACAGATTTCTTGTTCAAACCCATTTTTCAGTCTCCTTTTCTTTCTATAAAAAGGGCCCGGCCCAACAGACCGGACCCCTATAGGTCTTCGTTTTATAGTGTGAAGAAAGCGCCCCACACTTCCGTTCATTCCAAAATATCCGGTGCGAACTACTCATAACGGCTGTCTGAAGGACTGCCTTAACACTTCTTCTGTGTAAACCGACTGCCTCTCCTGACTTTCTTCAAGTGTACACATACGATTTCCCTGATCAATGTCCGAGCAGAAGTATTTACGCACCATCCCGGAAAACCTTTACACCCTTATGCCAGCTCGCTGAAATACTTGATCGTGCGAACCATCTGAGATGTGTAGCTGTTCTCGTTGTCATACCAGGAAACAACCTGTACCTGAGTATTGCCGTCTTCCATGGGAGCTACCATGGTCTGGGTTGCATCGAACAGGGAACCATAGGTCATACCGATCACATCGGAAGATACGATCTCGTCAGTGTTGTAACCATAGGACTCGGTCTGTGCCGCCTTCATAGCGTCATTGATCTGCTCCTTGGTAACGGCACCCTTCACAACAGCTACCAGAATGGTGGTAGAACCGGTGGGGGTAGGAACACGCTGAGCGGAACCGATGAGCTTGCCGTTCAGTTCGGGAATAACCAAGCCGATCGCCTTTGCAGCGCCGGTGGAGTTGGGAACAATGTTCTGAGCGCCTGCACGGCTTCTTCTCTTGTCGCCCTTTCTCTGAGGTCCGTCAAGGATCATCTGATCACCGGTGTAAGCGTGAACAGTTGTCATGATACCGGACTGGATGGGAGCCAACTCATTCAGAGCCTTAGCCATGGGTGCCAGACAGTTGGTTGTACAGGAAGCTGCGGAAATAACAGTATCTTCGGGCTTCAATGTCTCATGGTTTACATTGTATACAATGGTAGGAAGATCGTTTCCTGCAGGAGCAGAGATAACAACCTTGCGAGCGCCTGCCGTGATATGTGCAGAAGCCTTATCCTTGGAGGTATAGAAGCCTGTACACTCCAGAACAACGTCAACCTTCAGCTCACCCCAGGGAAGCTTGGAAGCGTCAGCCTCTTTGTAGATGGTGATCTTCTTGCCGTTTACAGTAATGGAATCCTCGCCGGCCTCTACCTTGTCAGCATATTTGTATCTGCCCTGAGCGGTATCGTACTTCAACAGATGTGCCAGCATATCAGGGCTGGTCAGATCGTTGATAGCTACTACCTCGTATCCCTCAGCATCAAACATCTGTCTGAATGCCAGACGACCGATACGGCCGAAACCATTAATTGCTACTCTTACTGCCATTTTAGTCTCCTCCTAAAATATATAATTTTATATTTTCTGACAATCCCGCAAAAGCGATACAAGCCGGGAACTTATTCAACAATATTCATAAATTTCCAAAGCCTGTCAGATTGTCAAAATTTTATCAGCAAACATATTTTACCTAATTTCTTGCCATAATTCAAGATGTAAATCAAAATTATTGGCAATTCTTTTAAAATACTTTCAAACCTGCTATAATCAGGCTGATCAAAGTATACAAAATGACATAAAATGAATTTTCAGTCTGCAAGACGGCGGAAAACGGTGCGGCGGCATACAATAGAGTAAATGCCGGCCGGCGGCATCAGGCAGCTAAAGTAACAGTTCGGATACTCCCCACGAAGTCAATAATTGCAATGTATCCTTGGAACACATTTCTATGCAATTTCGCGAGACCTGCGAGCGCCAAAATGAGTTTTGGACTCATTTTGTGTGCATCGTCGAAACAGTTCCGTGATCTGTCTGAGCTGTTACCGGCCAAAGCTCCCGGCAGATGAAAATTCATTCCAGTCAATTGACGAAACTTGAACGGTATCGTTCACTGACTCTGAACAATTAAAGTTTAACCGGAAAGGAGACAAATTATGCCTGTTACATCCGATTGCCATCTGCACTCCTCCCACTCGGGGGATTCCAGTGCCCCCATGGAAGAAATGATCCTGCAGGGGATCGCTCAGGGACTTACTGATATGTGCTTTACGGAGCACAACGATTTCAACTACCCGGAGTCACCTGACACCCCGGCCGGTATGTTCCTGCTGAACACCGATCCCTACCTGTATGATCTGGCTCGATTGAAAGAAAAATATGCTGACCGTATCCGCCTGCTGTTCGGTGTGGAACTGGGACTGCAGCCCGAAGTTCTTCGGGAAAATGCGGTCTATGCCAAATCCTATGCATTTGATTTTATCATCGGTTCCTCCCATGTATGCCGCGGGCGCGACCCTTACTATCCAGACTTCCATGAGGGACGTTCCGAGGATGAGGCCTATCGGGAATATTTTGAATCCATTCTGGAAAATATTAAAAAATTTTCCAATTTCGACGTCTATGGTCATCTGGATTATGTGGTCAGATACGGTCCCAACAGGGACCGATATTACTCCTATGAAAAATATAAGGATATTCTGGATGAAATACTGAAAAGACTGCTGGATCAGGGGAAAGGCATCGAGCTGAATACAGGCGGGATCAAAAGCGGAATGAGGGATTTCCATCCCTGCACGGATATATTAAAACGCTATCGCGAGCTGGGCGGCGAGATCATCACCGTGGGCTCCGACTCCCACGACGCGCTGCATATCGGAGATTCCTTTGACAGGGCCGCCGGTGTTTTAAGGGAATGCGGTTTCGAATACTACACGGTATTTGAAAAAAGATGCCCGGAATTCAAGAAAATATGATCATCCGGCCCCCCGAAAGCATTTTCAAACACGCTCTAAAGTATTTCCCTGAATTTTGACGTGAACGGATCAGTCCGCATCTTAACCGCTGCCCTTTAGACGAAAATGTAGAAAAAAGTAAAAACAGCGCACATTCTAGCAGATACGGAATAATATATAGAAACAGTTCATTCAGCCGCTGTTCCAACGGTGGAGGAAAACACATATGGGAAATCAGTTAGCATGGAACGAACGGTACAATATCGGAGTGGAACTCATTGACAGAGAACACGAAAAACTGTTCCATATTCTCAATAAATTATATGAATTTGGCCGGCAGAAGGAAAAAAGCCACTGGGCCTGTCAGGAGGCGGTAAAATACTTTAAAGATCATACTCTCCAGCATTTTGCAGATGAGGAAGAGTATATGGAATCCATCGGTTACGCGGGGCTTGAAACCCACAAGCGCATTCACAAAAATTTTCGCGACAGGACGCTTCCCGCACTGGAACGGGAACTGGAGAAGACAAACTATTCGGAAAACTCGATCAGTCATTTCTTCGGTGTATGTGCAGGCTGGCTTGTGGGACATACGTTGATAGAGGATCGTCTGATCGTAAGCGGCGATCCCGTGAAACAATGGGAAAATCTCCTGTCGGAAGAAGAACAGACCGTGATGGGTCAGACGATTGCCAGCCTCCTGTACCATATTTTCCAGCTGGAGCCAAGGCTGATCAGCAATTGCTACGGCGGTGAAAAATTCGGGGACGGCATCTATTACCGTTTAATATGCAGCACCAGGGAGAAAAAGAGATGGGAGTTCTTCCTGATCTTTGAGGAACAGCTGATCGTCAGCACCATCGGCAGCGTACTGGATATGAAATCCAAAGTCATAAACGTGATGCTCATGAATGTGGCCAGATATGTAGCCAGGCAGTTGGTGGAACGCATGAAAGAATATTTTCCCTCTTCAGAATATATTGAGATCAAAGAAGAACAACTGCTGACCTACGATCAGTTTCACAGGGTATTCGAGAGACAAAGCCCGCAGTTCAGCCTGCTGTTTGACACCGGAAAGGGGTATTTTGCCTATTGCATGACTGCCGCCGATGAACTCCAGAGCGAAGATGGAATTTCCATCATCACGGAGAATGCCATGGCCGAAGTAGAAAAATATCTGAATCAGAATCTGGCGGAGAAGGCGGCCTCCCACCGCAAAAAGAAGCTGCTGGTGGTGGATGACTCCGACTTTACCCTGACGC
>JAIEKC010000670.1:0-7059 GCA_029064505.1 Acetatifactor sp. | reverse complement strand
GGCGATATCAATGCCACGGAACTGGTGGCTTCCATCGTGAATCAGAAGGAAAACCTGGTGGAGGGGATCCGGTATGCCCAGGAGATCATTGACGGTTCCATGACCATACTGATCATGACGCCCAAAGGGATCTATGCGGCGAGAGACCGTATGGGAAGGACTCCCGTGGCGATCGGTAAGAAGGAGGGAGCCTTCTGTATCTCCTTTGAAAGCTTCGCTTATCTGAATCTGGGATACGTTGAGGAAAGAGAACTGGGGCCCGGCGAGATCGTGGTGGTGACACCGGAAGGCATAAAAACATTGGTGCAACCCGGAAAAGACATGAAAATATGTACTTTCCTCTGGATATACTATGGATATCCTTCTTCTTCCTATGAAGGTATCAGTGTGGAAAAGATGCGGTATAACTGCGGAGCCATGCTGGCAAAGCGGGATAATGTGGAGCCCGATATCGTGGCGGGTGTACCGGATTCCGGAACGGCCCATGCCATCGGTTACGCGAATGAGTCGGGAATTCCCTTTTCCAGGCCTTTTATCAAGTACACTCCCACCTGGCCCAGATCCTTTATGCCTACGATTCAGACCCAGCGGAATCTGATCGCCAAGATGAAGCTGATCCCCGTGCATGATCTGATCCATGGCAAGAGTCTGTTGCTGATCGACGATTCCATTGTCCGGGGCACACAGCTTCGGGAGACTACGGAATTCCTGTATCAGAGCGGCGCCAAAGAGGTGCATATCCGTCCCGCGTGCCCACCCCTTTTATATGGCTGTAAATACCTGAACTTCTCCCGATCCACCTCAGATATGGATCTGATCACCAGAAGGGTGTTAAAGGAGATGGAGCAGGAGGGCAGGGAGATTGACTTAAAACGCTATGTGGATCCGGATACGCCCGAGTACGCGGAGATGCTGCAGCGGATCGGAAAGCAGTTGAATTTCACTACCCTCCACTACCACAGGCTGGATGATATGATCGCATCCGTGGGCATTGACAGGGACAGGCTCTGTACTTACTGCTGGGACGGACGCGAGTAATGTGACGGCATAGCTTTGACAAAAAATGAGGAAAATAGTATAATCGAAATGTTTCATTGCGAGGTGAAGATTTATGCTGAGGTTATGCTATGTGGTAGTGATTTCACTGCCTTTTGTGATGTATTATATATGCAAGGCGCGGTATATAGAGAAGCACAATGAGAGTTTTTCCGAAGAACGGAGGTATAAGATGGCCCGCCGGTGTATTGCCATTATGATGCATAATGGCAGGATAAAGACGGAGAGCTCCGGGCAGGAGTCTCTGCCCCAGGAGGGAGGCTATATCATGTACTCCAACCATCAGGGAAAGTATGACACCCTGGGGATCATGATCTCTCATCCGAAGCCCTGTACCATTGTTATGGATGCGGACCGTTCCACACTTCCCATTACGAATTCCTTTATTGATCTGGTTCAGGGGCAGCGTCTGGACAAAACGGATATGAAGAGCCAGCTGAAGACCATTCTGGAGATCGCGGATGAGGTGAAGAGAGGGCGCAGATACATCATATTTCCCGAGGGAGGCTACGAGCACAACAGGAACAATCTGCAGGAGTTCAGACCGGGTTCCTTTAAGTGTGCCACGAAATCCCAGGCGCCCATTGTGCCGGTAGCTATCATTGATTCCTACAAGCCCTTCGGGATAAACTCTTTGCGTAAGGTGAAGACGCAGGTGCATTTTCTGGCACCCATATTCTTCGAGGAATATGCCCGGCTCACCACGCGTGAGATCGCGGAGCTGGTGAAGTCCAGGATCGCGGAAAAGGTGGACATGCAGTTAAATATGCGGTAAAACGTGTCAGCCCGAGTCATCTTATCTGCGGATTGTTTAAGCACGGAGGAATTATTGTTTACCATAAAGGCAAGATATAAGAAGAATAAATTCAGGAAGAAAAGGAGCAGACAGAATGAGTGTTCAGGAACTTAAGCCTGTGAAAGAAGGCAAGGTACGTGAGATTTACGATAACGGTGATAATCTGATCATGGTTGCCACTGACAGGATCAGCTGCTTTGACGTGATCCTTCACAACGAGGTGACTGGGAAAGGCGCGGTATTGACCCAGATGTCCAAATTCTGGTTCGATATGACGGAGGATATCGTTCCTAACCACATGATCTCCGTGGATGTTAAAGATATGCCGGAATTTTTCCGACAGAAGAGGTTCGACGGAAACAGCATGATGTGCCGTAAGCTGAAGATGCTTCCCATTGAGTGCATCGTCCGCGGCTACATAACCGGGAGCGGCTGGGCAAGCTATAAGGAGAACGGCACAGTGTGCGGCATCAGGCTTCCGGAGGGCTTAAAGGAATCCGACAGGCTGCCTGAGCCCATCTATACTCCTTCCACCAAGGCGGAGATCGGAGACCACGATGAGAATATCTCCTATGAACAGAGCGTGGAATACCTGGAGAAGCGTTTCCCCGGAAAGGGAGAGGAGTATGCCTCCAAGCTGCGCGATCACACGGTCGCTCTGTACAAAAAATGTGCGGAGTATGCATTGAGCAAGGGCATCATCATTGCGGACACCAAATTTGAATTCGGCCTGGACGAGGACGGAAATATGGTCATCGGCGACGAGATGCTGACGCCTGACAGTTCCCGCTTCTGGCCGGCGGAAGGGTATGAGCCCGGTCACGGTCAGCCCTCTTTCGACAAGCAGTTCGCAAGAGACTGGCTGAAGGCAAATCCGGACAATGACTGGACACTGCCGCAGGATATTGTGGATAAGACCATTGAGAAGTACCGGCAGGGTTATGAGCTTCTGACAGGAAAGCCCATTTCATAATGCGGATCAGATCATTTCCAGACCCCGGCAGAGACGGCGGAATTGATTTTGAGCGCCCCTGCCATCGCACTGCGTAATTAGCAGCGAATTCTTGCTTTAGAGAGTAAATTGCCACCGCATTGCCGTCGAAATCCTGCCTTGCACCGGCACGGAACATTGCGGGACGGTTTTATATGTTATCGGAATCCTGACGGATAAAGAACGGTAATTAAGAGAGGGCTCATCCCCCGGAGGGTTTGTTTCCGGGGGATTTTTCAGTTTATGGGAAACTGCGTCGCCGGACGCTGTTAATGATATTTACAGCAGTTTTACAATGCAGGGACCAATGATCTGCGAAGTATTTGTGGAAAATTGCATAAAAAGATCGGAATATGTATTGTGTTTTTGGAAAAATAGTTTATAATTTGGTAATAGGTATGTATATCCATTTGATAAAGTTCTGATGGTCAGAGACAGTAGAAGGAGAATTTTGTATATGAGTGAAAACGTGAACATGAGTAATCAGCAGAGTATTGAGAAGAAACTTACCGTTTCTATTGTCAAGGTGGCTTCCATGGCTGCCGTAGCTGCGGTAGTGGGACTGATCGCACTTATCGTTATAGCGAATCGGTATTCCTATGCTTTAAAGAATTTCGGTTTTGCACAGGGTGATATCGGTAAGGCCATGTTCGAGTTCGCCGATCTCAGGTCGTCACTCCGCGCCGCGATCGGGTATGATGATGAAGAGGCGATCCAGTCTGTAGTGCGGCAGCATGAGGAAGGGAAAGTAAGATTTCAGGAATATTTTGCCGATATAGAAAAGACCATCGTATCGCAGGCCGGCCGGGAGACGTATAGTGCGATCCAGTCGGAACTGGAAGCTTACTGGAAGCTGGACGAGCAGATCATGGCGCTGGGTGCGACTACGGACAGAGAACTCTGCATACAGGCGCAGAGTATGGCGCTCAGTGAACTGGCGCCGATATATAACAGTATTTACAGCCAGCTGGATGAGTTGTTAAGTGTCAAGGTAAATGAAGGAAACGAGCTCTCCGTAATGCTTTTGGCGGTTCAATGGATCCTGATAGCGGTGATTGTGGCTATTATCGTTATGGCAATGCTGCTGTCCTTCAAGATAGGGAAAGGCATTGCAAAGAAGATCGCAGATCCTCTTAAGAAACTGGGAGAGCGTCTTAAGACATTTGCGGAAGGTGATCTTTCATCCCCGTTCCCTATAATAGAAACCGGGGATGAAGTGGAGATCATGGAGAGGGACGCTTCGGAGATGGCAAAACATCTGGACGTTATCATCTTCGATATAGGCGAGGTGCTGGGAGAGATGGCAGCGGGAAATTACGCGGTCAGATCCAAGGCGGCAGAGAAGTACACTGGTGATTTTGCAAGATTGTATGAGTCAATGCGCGGACTGAGGGATCAGATGCAGAAGACTCTGATAGCGATCGGAGAGGCTTCCAATCAGGTAAATGCCGGTGCGGGAGATCTGGCGACCGCATCACAGTGTCTTGCGGAAGGTGCTACCGATCAGGCTCAGGCGGTTCAGGAGTTGCATGCGACTATTTCCGATATTACGATTGCAATGGAGAGAACCGCACAGCGGTCCGATGAGTCCTATGTGCAGGCCCAGCAGTATGCGGATCAGGCAGACGGCAGCCGTGAAGAGATGAATACCATGATGGCGGCTATGGGGCGTATCAATGAGGCTTCCACAAAGATTGGAAATATTATTTCCGAGATCGAGTCCATTGCATCACAGACCAATCTGCTGTCCCTGAATGCATCCATTGAGGCGGCAAGGGCAGGAGAAGCGGGCCGTGGATTTGCCGTTGTGGCAGACCAGATCAGAGAGCTGGCAGACCAGAGCGCCAAGGCGGCAGTGGATACCAGAGAATTGATTGAAGGATCTATTAAAGAGGTCGCGGAAGGGAACAACGCGGCCGAGCGTGCGGCGAATTCCATAGAGGCTGTTGTGGTGGGAATCAAGGAAATCGCAGAGTTCTCAAAGGATCTGAAGATCATGGTACAGGATCAGTCGGAGGCAATGCGTCAGGCGGAAATCGGTGTAAATCAGATTTCCGAAGTGGTTCAGAGCAATGCGGCGACCGCTCAGGAGGCATCTGCAACCAGTCAGGAATTGTCTGCGCAGGCTATCATACTGGATGAGCTTGTGGGTCAGTTCAAATTGTCGGAGTAGCTTACATATCAGATTTCTATATATTAGATCAGGGGCGGATTTCCGCCCCGCTTTTTTGTGTATGCGAAAAGGAATTTCCGTCTGCGTGCGCTCCCTCACATGTCCGCGGGAGTTCCTTTGCAGAACTCAGCGTGGCAGAGTTACTTCAAACATGACTCTGTTATGTTCCAGAAGCCGGGCGCGGATATTCCCTTTATGGAGTTCCACAATGGATTTGGCGATGGAAAGTCCCAGTCCGAAGCTGCCGTCAGAGGTCCTGGCTTTATCGGCCCGATAGAACCGCTCAAAGACTTTATCAAAATCACAGTTGGAGGCGGTGCGACAGTCATTGATCACCTGCAGATGGATCTGTCTGTCGGATATCAGCCTGACGGCAATCTTTCCCTTTTCATCACAATATTTTGCGGCATTGTCCATGAGAATGGATATCACCTGCCGTAGTCTGGATTCGTCGCCCAGACAGGTGATTTCATCCGCGATGTCGAAGGTGATGATCCGGCCCTGGGAATGGATCAGGTTTTCAAAGGATTTGGCGGTATCATAGACAGCATCGCTCAGGTTAATGCAGGAGAAGACAGGCCTTTGTTCTTCATCCATTTTGGCAAGGGTGATCAGATTTTGAACCAGAACATTCATCCGGGAAATTTGCTTGTCAATGCTGTCAAACCATTCGCTTTCCCCGTAGAGCATTCTGGACAGCTCATTGTTGGCGGATATCACGGTGAGAGGAGTTTTCAGCTCATGGCCTGCGTCAGTGACAAATTGTTTCTGTCTGGCATAGCTTTCCGCGATGGGCTTTACAGCGCGCTTGGAAGCCAGGATGATGATGAGCAGTACGAACAGAAAGCTTGACACTCCGATGACAATGGAGATCAGGAGCATGGTAAGGACAGAGTAAAGGCTGGAGGAAGCATTGAGCAGGCCGATAACGGTTTCGGATGTACCGTCGGAGCGCCGGATCGTGGTTTTGCAGAACTTATAATATTGATGCCATCCCTGTTCCTTCTTATTCGAAAAAATCCGGGAGACGATCTCGGAAAGCTCTGTTTCCGAATAATTTTCCGCGCCATCCTGATGGATTTCCAGAATTTCACCGTTCTCATCCAGGCAGACCAGACACCCGTCAAAGTGGATCTTTAATATGTTTTCAAAGCGCGGAATAATGCCGTTTTCTTTGGGATAGGGTGCATGGTCAAAGGGGGAGACCGGTTTCGGAGCATCGGAAAAGAAATCCGGATCAGGCAGATGCGCTTCTGGATCTGAGAAGTATTTCTCCGGACCGGACATGATCTGTTCCAGGCGGGAATCCAGCATTTTGTTCGTCTGATAAAAGGAAATGCCATTGACCGCCGCCATGACGGACAGGATCATGACAAACAGCGCGGCGGCAGTGATGGAAATAAATTTATTCTGTAATTTTCTGATCATAGGGAACCTCTTTTATTTTCCAGACAATAGCCGACGCCTCTGACAGCCTTGATATTTACAGGGGTCTTCAGTTTGTCAAATTTTTTTCGAAGATTGGAGATGTAGACCCAGACGATGCTGACTTCCACTTCGGAGTCCCAGCCCCAGATCTTTTCCATGAATTGGTCTGTGGAAATGACAGCGCCGGGGGACTGCATCAAAAGCTGCAGCATTTGAAATTCTCTGCTGACCAGCCTTATGCACGATTGCCCGAAGCTCAATTCACAGGTGGAGAGATCCAGCCGCAATCCCTCAAATTCCAGAAGCTCGCTTTGATAAGTGTCTTTCCTGCGGAGCATGGCCCGCACCCTTGCCAGCAGTTCACTGGCGGCGAAGGGCTTCGGCAGGTAATCGTCAGCGCCCGCATCCAGACCATCCACACGGTCCTCGATCTCGCCTTTTGCGGTCAGGAGCAGCACGGGAGTATTTACGGAGTCCGCCCGCAGGTGTTTCAGCACTTCCAGACCGTCCATGCCGGGCATCATAATGTCCAGTATGATGCCGTCATAATTTCCGGATACACCGTAGCTATATGCGTCATTGCCGTTTGCAACGGCGTCCACGGAGTAATGATTG
>JAIEKC010000067.1:0-2847 GCA_029064505.1 Acetatifactor sp. | reverse complement strand
GCACTGCCTTATTTTTCAAAGTATCCTTTAACTGCTTTCGTACGATCGTGACTATATGTCTCATTATGCGTTCAACTCCCTTCCTGTCAAATATAGAAACACCTTTTCCAGATCCGGTTCCGATGAATGTATACTCACTATGTTCCCTTCCCGCATCATTCGGGCAACGACTTCCGCATTTTCTCCGGAATTCGCAAGTACGATTTTCTCTCCGCTCTCCAGGATGATCTCTATCACATTTTCCAGATTATATTTTCTGCAGATCTCTTCGGGAACACCCTGCTCAATGATCTTGCCCTCATTTAACAGGAGAATGCTGTCGCACAGCTTTTCCGCTTCATGCATGTTGTGGGTGGTGAGAAACACCGTGGTTCCTGCGGCTTTCTCCGCCACGATCAGCTCATGGATCTTTTCCGTTGTGGCGGGATCCAGCCCTGACGTGGGTTCGTCCAGATACAGGATATCCATATTCTTTAAAAGCGCCCTGCAGAAATTCACCCGGTTCCGCATACCCTTTGACAGCTTTCCCACCACCGTCTTTCCGGCATTTTTCAGCTCCGTCTTTATCAGAAGTTCCTCAATCTTCTCGCGGGGCACCCGGTATATGTCCGCAAATAGCTTCAGATTATCCCGGACCGTCAGCCTCTCATACAGGCCGAAGCTGTCCATCATGATACCGGTCACCAGATGGTCTTTCTGCGATTTTACCGTTCCCGCTGCGGGCGTAAGCTGTCCTGTCAGTATGTTTACCAGTGTGGTCTTGCCCGCACCGGAAGGCCCCAGAAGGCCTATCACTTTTCCCTTTTCTATTTTCAATGAAACATGATCCAATACACAATTCTCTCCGAAAGAGTGGGAGAGATTTTCTGCTTCTATCAACATCTCCATACTGCTCCCTCCCGTTCCGCCGCTCATCATCCCACTGCTCTTCATTCCGCCGCTCCTCCATTATACAGCCTGTTTCTCTTTCATTACATTCGTTACAAAGCCGCCTTTCATTCTACGGCTCTACGGCACATGATCCCGGAGCGTATTTAAAAAACAAGATACTTACCGGAAATACAATCATTTATACCGTAATCCTATATACTATTTCCTTGTCAACAGAGTTTCCTTTTACGAATCTTTCGCGGAAAACTCCTTTCCCACCTGCTTCTCCTTCAAATGCTGCAGCCCTTCTTCCAACTGCTTATTATCCATCCTCTCCTTCAGCGTCGAGACCGCCGCACTTACGACAAAACATATGCCGAAGCTGACCAGACAGCAGATCCAGCACACAGGATCCTCCACGGGAAACCAGTTGAAGAGATATGCGAACACCCCTGTCAATACAATGACCGAAGCCACCATTCCGGCCGTTCTCTTCGCAATGGACATTCTCCGGATCACACGATCCGAAAAGAACAGGAACCGGATCACCGTGATACAGACAGAATTAAGCAGCATCTGCAGCACCGTATTGAAAGGTATTCCTTCACTTCCCAGCACAAACATGGAAGAATAATCCCTCGCCGCATCTCCCACCAAAAAGCAGAAAAGAGTGATTGCCAGCAATGCCACTCCGAAAGTGATCATGATCTGCGCCATATAATCCAGTAAATTCTTATTTTCTCTCATATAACAATCCCTGCCCCCATAAATTTCACCGTGTCCCCAGCAATACCTTGATGCCTTCCGCATACTGTCTTGACACCACCAGCTGTTCCCCGTTCATCAGAGTCATCAGCAGACGCCTGTCGATATAAGTCTTCACAGACTCCACATTTTTCAGATTTACAATACATGCCTTATTGATGCGGACAAACAGATACTGCTCCAGCTGCTGTTCCAGTTCATAGAGCTTATTACAGGACTCATACAGCTTTTCCGCCGTATAAATAAAGCACTTTCGGTCCACCGATTCTATATACAGGATCTTCTCCAGATCCAGCACTGTCATATTTCCTTCGTGTAAAACGGTTATCTGTCTGTCCATGATCCGGAGCGCTGCCACCAGCCTGGCAACCAAAGCATTGTGTTCCTTACACTTTATGATGACAACCGTATCCCCAAGATCCTCCTGAATTTCTACATTGATCTTCAACCCTTCACCCCCCGTCATATACTTTCCGTCCGCCCTCTCCGGCACATTTACATTCTACCAGACCTCCCGCCTTATGCAAGCGCCCCGGCTGCGTGTTGCCGCTTTTACCGCATGACCTGCCAGTGACATTGTCCCGTTGAAGCGTGCCCTTTAACCGAAAATGAGTGGTACGGGTGCACCGGAACCAAAAAGTGCCGCAAAATAACGAACTCAAAGTTATTTTGCGGCGCTTTTGTTGTGTTTATAAAAATCCATAACCTTTTAATTCAGCATCTGATAATACCGGGCCTGTGCATTCCAAAGCTTCGCATAGGTTCCGTCCTCCTCCGAGAGCAGTTCCTCATGGCTTCCCAGTTGTACCAGACATCCTTTGTCGAACACGGCGATCTTCTTACAGAACCGGCAGGAGGACAGGCGGTGGCTGATGTATACTGCTGTCTTCTCTCCCGCGATCTTGTCAAAATTTCTGTAGATCTCCGCTTCTGCCAGAGGATCCAGAGCAGCGGTGGGTTCATCCAGCAACACAAAGGGAGCTTCCCTGTAGATGGCTCTGGCAATGGCGATCTTCTGGGCCTCGCCTCCGCTGATCTCCACGCCGGAATCCACATAATCCTTATAAAGATAAGAGCGGATTCCCTCTCCTTCCCTTTTCAGCTTCTCGAGCCGATCACCAAAACCCACATCCGTCAGACAGCGTTCCACCCTGTCCGCTTCATACTCGGCTGATGATGCCACATTCTCCGCCAGCATCAGGGAAAACAGCC
>JAIEKC010000669.1:0-3297 GCA_029064505.1 Acetatifactor sp. | reverse complement strand
GTCCTGGTCTCACTGACCGGATGGTTGAAATAGATCCGTTTCCCGTCCCTGGAGAAAGTGGGATTGGGATGTACCTTCTTCCGCCATGTGATATCCTGGAAATCCTGACCGCCAAAGACAGCCACCGGCTCTGTCTGCCCTCTCTTATACAGGAAAATGTCCGCCGGGTATCCGGGATAAGCTCTGTCACCGGTAAAATACTCCCTGTCGGGGGAGCCGTCGATATGATTACCGATCCCTCCCAGGGTCTCAAGACATTCCCCATCCACCGTAAAGCGTTGGATACGGCTGGTCTCCATCTCAATTCTGGATCCGTCATAATACTGCCTTGTGGCCATATATGTGTCATCATCAAACCAAAGCTGATGCACCGGCTTATCCGGGATCACATGAGTCTCACCCGTCTCCAGATCGATACAGCCCAAAGCGCCGAAAACAGGGCAGTTCTCCACACTCAGGCGCATCATCACCCTGGTGGCGGAGGGATTCAGCTGCACATGGCTCATGGAAGTGGTGTGCTCATTGGGCACACAGCCGTGTTCCACCACCATGTTATACACCGTCTCCTTATCCGCCACCCGCTTCACTTCTCCTGTCGCCAGATTCAGCAGATAGATCCCACATCTGTCAATCTGAGGATAGCCGGGATTTTTACCCAGAAATTCCTCGGAAACGGAAAAAGGATACCAGCCGTTCTCCGCGCAGTGACTCTCCTTGGCGAAAATGGGACCGTACTTTACCTCCCCCGTATGGATGTTCAGGATCCGGAAGGCTGACAGGCCGTCAATGTTGTCCCGGAATACAATACAGTCGTTATCTGTAAAAGTAGCCGAAGGGCCGTTGTGATTGCCGCAGGCCACAGTGAATATCTTTCTCTGATTTCCCAGGGTATTCCTGTCACAGACCCAGATTTCCGTCAGATCCTCTGTCAGAACCGGCTTGCGGGCATATACCAGCAACTGCCCGTCGGGACTTTCCGGCTGCCCGCCGTTCATTCCCAGAAGTGTCGAACCCTCGTAAGTACTGATGCTTTTCCATTGTTTTTCCATAAATTATTCCTTTCTCTTTCTTTTGATCTTATTATCGGGTAAGCTCAGTCAGTGCCCGTGCCGCCCCGTGAATTCCATTACCAGACCGGTGAGGCAGGTGTCTTCATAGACCGTCCCCGGATAGACATCCTCGATCACAAAGCGGAAGGTGATCTCCCCGCCGTCGGCAGACTTGATATCTCCCTCAGGAAGCGTGAAATACTGCGGCAGGATCGTATCCTCCAGTTCCAGATAAGCGTAGGGACGGTCTTCCACATACATCAGCAGTCTCCTGACACGGCCGTTCTCTTCCCATGTTTTTTGACTTTTGGCATAGCCATTCACAATGCAGATCTCCGTATACCGCATGTAACCGTCCAAATCACCGGAATAATTTCTTTTCCGGCGCCCCAAAAAAGCCTGCCAGTTATTGCTGTACCACTGGTTATAATTATGATAAGTGATACTCTCACCGATCCCCATCCCTTCAACGCCCTCTGCCCACGCCAGGTTTCTTCCCCGCCAGGACACTACGTTATCCGCACTGTACCTGCCGTCCGTGGAAGCAAGCTCCGAGGAAGCCTCCACAGTGATATAGCATGTTCCCGCACAGAATTCCCCGCAGGGCACATGCCACTCCTGAAAACCGTAATCCGGCGCTTCTTCCGAGAATTCAAAGCTGTCAAAAGAATCTTCCTCTCCATTTTCCCCATAGAAGAAATTTCTTACCTCAGGCGTCAGGACATGGGGCGTTTCCGGATAATTGACTTCCAGTCGGGCAGGGATATATTCCAATACCGTCAATCCGCTCTGCTCCGCATATGCCTCCACCAGATTCTCCCGTCCGTCCGCATTCTCCCCATAGACAAGACAGAAATCGTCCGCGCAGCCTGCAAAAGCATCCTCTCCGATCAGGCAGTCCGCCGTCGGCACATAGACAGCCCACAGGTTTTCATTATCTGCAAAGGCCCGCGCTCCAATGGCAAGAGCTTCTTTCCCGAAGAATTCCACTTCCTCCAGCCCGCAGCCTTCAAAAGCACCGTCTCCTATCCTCTCCAACCTCCCCGAAAAAGAGCTTGCGCCCAACATGTGATCCCATGTGATCGGAAAATCTATCCGCGAAATACCCGTATGGGCAAAAGCACGATCTCCAATAAGCCGAAGACTCTCCGGCAGTTCCACAGAACTCTTGGCATCCGTGATCCCGTTAAAAGCGTCCGCACCGATCTCTTCCACTTTGATACCGTTTATTTCATCCGGGATCTGCAATCCGTGCCTGTTGTACCCGGCCAGTTTTTTCCAGCGTTCCCAGAATCCTTCTCTGTATTCTTCCTTCACTCCTGTGATTGCAATGTATTCCCCTGCCCCATCCCCACGGACTTCATAGAGGAACATATCACGAATCTGTTCTTCCGCCCTTTCGGCATCTTCCTGCTTCCTCCACGCAGCAAACCAGTCTGCATCCAGCTCCAGTATCACCGGAGACTCCTCCTGTCCCTCCATCACCGGATCACCGGCATCCGCTCCCGGCAAAGCCGATGAATCCGTATACTGAGACATATCGAGAAAGATTCCTGTGGAAGAATCTTTGGTAATGTAATAGTCATAGCGGTGATCCCCGTCTGCAATTCCTGTTTCCATCGCCTTGAATACGGCTGCCCTCTCCGGTTCCGCCATGTCCGCAGCATGACATATCTCCATGCGCTCCGCCAGATCAGTTCCGTCTATGAGCGCATATGCTCCCGCCTCCAGCGCTTCCCGCACACCCTCCGGGTCCACGCAGTCAGCCAGGTTCACAACACATCTGTTCTTCATATCCAGATTGACACAGAAGACCACCTTTTCCACGTCTTCCGTATCAACCGACCGCCTGCTGCCCTGAATCCCCATGCTGAAATATGACTCAGTGTTACAGATGACTACCGCTTTCAACTTATAGGTATATTCACCTGAATCCGCATCTTGCAGGCATTCCTGTAACTCCCCCCGCAGCATGATATACGCCCATTGCGGCAGCCAGGCGGAATTGTCGTTGCAAATGCGATGTCCTATCAATGAATCTGAGAGGATTCTGCTGGGAAGCTGTTCCGGTGTCCCCGTCTCCCTCACATCCGCACTGTTTTCCTCTTCCGATTCCACAGCATCGTCGGAACCGCATTCATCGCCCTCACACGCACACAGTGTCAGACTTATGAACACCATCAGCAATATCGTATAAAATATCTGCCTCAGACTTCTCATGACTCCTCTCCCCCCAAATCACATGACA
>JAIEKC010000668.1:0-8042 GCA_029064505.1 Acetatifactor sp. | reverse complement strand
ATGCTTTCATATTTCCGGTTAAGCAGCCGCTGGATATACCTGATCTCTGATGAGCCGGTTGATACGAGCCTGTACTGGTCCATTGACAGCAGGCCTTTCATCACATTCAACGTTACCGTGGAGTCCGGAGCTTCCATCCCTGCATCCTCTTTAAGGCTTCTAACCGCTGATCCCGTGCCGCCGTAAAAGTGTTCTGTGATACCCGATGCCCCAGTACTGTAGCCTTTACACCACAGTGCCCCCTGGATGATCGCATATACCCTGCTTGTCGCAGGATCATTTGCCGTCTGCTGAACAATGCCATTCGGGTATTGCTGCTTAAATGCCGCTGTAGTAGCATTACCAAAGTTGTCCGCAGGACTGGACAGGCCAAGTTCGATCTGGAATGCCCTTGTCAGGGCATAGATAGTAGACCATCCTGTCAGTCCATCCTCAGTGACAGGATTATAGCCTGCCTTACCTCCGTACATTGTGTTCAGATACTGCTGGGTTTTTAGTACCATTGTGTCCATAATTCCACCATCCCTTTCATTTTTTCAATTGGTTGCTTGTAACAAGTTACATAATGTAAAAAGAAAAAAATGGGAAAAATGTAAACCTGATATCATAAAATTCTGTTTTTTCTGACACTTTGCCGCCATTGACGTACACTGGCATATATCCCCGGTTTGTCCGGAAAGTCAATTTCAGGAAATACAGTGTTGCATGGCAGATCATGGCTGCCACCGGCAGCGCGTCGTTTTGTCCGAACATAACCTACTCACAGGGATGGAACTCATGGGTGCATATGACGGAATAATCCACACCCAGTATGGAATGTACCATCCTTTCTTCCTGTCCTACATATTCACCGCATACCCAGTAGGAACCGTCCGCTTTCCGGATCACGGTATTGGCCAGAAATGCCGGATACACCCCGTCAAATGCTGAAATGTCATCGTACCCTGTCTCATACTTCAGTTCTCCCCTCCAGGCCCCGGGCATGACCTCCACATCCGGCTCCGGATCATATCTCAGCGTGCGGTCCGTCCAGACCATGACGACATCCTCCGCCACCTTGGCCGGTTCCCCGACCACATCAAGATCCGCGACACCGCAATTCCCAACGAAATTGTATCCCCATGTCCAGACCGTCCCATCCCGGAGCAGGGCCGCATGGTTACTGCTCCTTCCTCCTGTGACCAGGACTGCATTCTCCAGGACCTTCTGCGGCTTTTCTATATAGGATACATCATGTGAAAGGTAATGGCCTGTGAAATAAACGGTTCCCCATATCCACACCGCGCCGTCCTCTGTCATGCAGGCCACATCGCTTTTGCCGCAGCGCGCATACACTACATTTTCCATGAGCAGGACTGGTTCACTCACATAATAATTCCCTGTACTTACATATCTGGACCAGTCAAATTCACTATACTGCTGTAGCGCACCGCACCCGGAATTCCCCACGCCATACAGTTTATGGTCTTCTGTCAGGTAGATGACAAATCCCTCCTGGGAATAATCCACGTCAATGACATTTTCCGCGATCTTCACCATATCATCATGGAATTCAAAATCCCGTGTCCCCTGTCCCAGCTGCCCACACTGATTCCTTCCGCTCCCCCATAATACCCTGTCCCCGTCAATATAATAGAGGTTGGACGGATCCCCCACACTGGTCTGGTAGTGTTCCGTGATATCCAGGGACACGTTCAGCGATTCCGGCTCTTCCGGGTTCCCGGACGCAGTCCCTTCATCTCCGGGAACGTCTGACCCGGAAAACGGAGAGTCCCCGTCTCCGGTACCGTCTGTTCCTGAAGATGGGCTGCCTTCCTCCCCCGGATCATCTGCATCCGAAAGCAGGCCGTCACCGTTCCCCGGATCATCCGCACCTGAAAGCAGGCCGTCCCCGTTCCCCGGGTCATCCGCCTGTGACCCCGCAGCCCTGCGGTCAGATGCCAGGCACAGGATCAGGATCACTGCCCCCGCCACCAGGACTGCAAGCACGCCTTTCTTTGTACTCCTGAATGATGCCAGGTTGCGGATCCTGCCCCTGGTGTCCCCTTCCCCGAAGTCCACCGGGACCACGCCGGGGAGGCGGTGTTTCGTGGAGAGTGCCAGCAGGGAGGCGGAATAATCCGCCCTGACGTCCTTCCCCATCCTCTTTATGACCGCCTCATCGCAGCTCATCTCCATGTCCCTGCCGGACAGGGCGAACGCGAGCCACACAAGGGGATTGAACCAGTGGATGCACAGCGCCGCAAAGGCCACCGGCTTCACCACATGGTCAAGTCGCCGGATATGGAACTTCTCATGCAGGATGATGTATTCCTGCTCCTTCCCATCCAGGCCGCCGGGCAGGTAGATCCGGGGACGGAACATGCCCATGACAAACGGTGGTATCTCTTCATCCGTGATATAAATATTTTCCTCCAGGGGAATGGAAACGGATACCCTTTTACGGACCCTTACAGTGGATACCGCACAGTACAGCAGCAAGATTCCTGTGCCGGAAATCCACACATACTTCCCGTACCGCACGAACAGTTCCTGCCAGGAAGCTTCCGCGGCCCCGGTATCTCCCTCCGGGCTGGCCTGTCTGTCGCCCGGCAGACTAAAGTTCCTGTCTTCCGGGTGGATCTGTACCGGCACAGCCTGCCCGGTCTCCGGTGCTTCCGTCCCCGCCTCTGCGCCGCCGATGTTGGTTCCCGCAGGTACGCCGGATGCCCCGGCCCCTGGCAAAACGATCTCCTCTCCCACTGCATACCCCTGGAGCACGGGCTCCAGGCTGGGAACAGGACTGATCCGGGATTCCAGTGTGAAAGGGCAGATGAGGCGGAACAGGACAACGCTCCAGAGCATGTAGGAAATATATTTTGGGAACCTCTTCAAAAAGATACGCACCACACATATGATCACAATGATCATGGCCGCAGACCGGCTCATATCCAATACCTTCAGAAATATCTGTCCCAGCATGTGTCTACCTCCTCATGGACTCAATGATCCCCTGTATCTCCTCGATCTCCTTATCCGAAAGTTTCCTCCCGGTCCCGAATGCAGCCAGGAATGCAGGTAAGGAGCCCCCGAATGCCTCCTGTACATACAGCTCACTGTGATGTGCATAATACGCTTCCCTGGATATCAGGGAGGTGACCGTCCCGTTCCAGTTCTGGAAGATGCCCCGCTCACACAGCCTTTTCAGTACGGTAAAGGAAGTGGTCTTCTTCCACCCGAATTCCCCGTTTGCCAGTTTCGACAGTTCCCCGGACAGGATCGGCTCATTCGCCCAGATCATATCCGCAAACCTTGCCTCCGCGGTCCCCATTCTCAATTCTCCCATACTTTATGCTCCTAACATTCTATATTTTGTAGTATACAATATACTACATCTTATAGAATGCATCTGTCAATACATTTCTGATCCGGATCTCTATTTTGAACAGCATCCTTTAAAAGCAGACCCGGATAGAAAGTCTACGCATGAGCATGAAAAATTTTTAAAGCCGGTTTACATATCCGTGTTTTTTATCTTTATTACAGTTACAGCCGGCTGATAAAAACAGAATAGGAGAACCACTATGGATTTAAGAGTAAAAGAAGTACAGGTCTGGTTGGGGACAGCCTTTCCGGATTATTTTCATTATGATGAGGACGGGGACAGTTCAGGGATCTATCCGTTAGAGCCGGACGGCATGACGGGAAACAGGACAGTCAAGGCCCTGATCATGGCGTTGCAGATCCACCTGCATCTGACACCGGTGGACGGCATCTGGGGAAGCGGCACTACTTCTGCCTGTCCCACGGTCACACAGAACACGATGGATCCCGTCCTGATGAAGATCGTCCAGTCAGGCTTCATCTGCAAGGGGTATAACCCCGGACCACTGGACGGTGCATGGGGAAGCTATACACAGAAAGCAGTCCAGGATTTCAAAACCGACCTCGGGTTCACAGGCGGTTCGGAGAGCCTGGCTCCGCTTTATTTCAAGTCCCTGCTGACAACGGATCCCACTAAGACCAATCCCACATCGGATCTGCGTGTGCGCAGGGTACAGCAGTACCTGAACGGCAGGTATTCCTCCCTGTACCAGGCAAAGCTTGGCTTCATCCCCACCGGGGGACATTTCGAGAGGAAGACAGGGAAGGCCCTTATCTACGGGTTCCAGTCCTCCATCGGGACCACTGCCGATGGCGCGCTTGGCCCCAAGAGCCTGGCAAAAATGCCCACACTGGCAAAAGGGAGCACCGCGGAAGAACAGGTAATGATCCTGCAGTGCGCCCTGATCTGCAACCGGTATCCGGTATCCGAGATCAATGGTGTCTATGACCAGCAGATGGAAGACAAGATCAGGGAATTCCAGCACTTCATGTGCCTGGATCAGGACAGTCAGGTGGTCCCCGGGGAGGTGAACAGGAGGACATGGTGCGCGCTGTTGATGAGCAGCGGGGATCCGGAGAGACTTCCCAATGCGGCGGATACCAGCACCCAGCTGACAGAGGCGCAGGCACAGGCCCTGTACAACGACGGGATACGGTACATCGGCAGGTATCTGACAAAGGTAAAGGGAGGGCTGGATAAGAACCTGACAGATCAGGAGATCCGCCATATCCTCAATGCGGGACTAAAACTGATCCCGATCTTCCAGGAAGACCAGAGCCGTCTGGAAAACTTTACCTACCAGAAAGGCTACGGATGCTGGAGGAAAGCGACAGATGCGGCAACCCGGTTAAAGCTTCCCGCCTGTACCATCTATTTCAGCGTGGATTTTGACGCGACGGAAGCCCAGGCAAAAGGGGCGGTGACGGATTTCTTCCGGGGACTGAATGACGCGAAGGCAGTCAGTCCGTCCATATACCAGATCGGCATCTACTCGGCTCGGAATACCTGCAGCGTGATACGAGCGGCGGGACTGGCGGGCAACTGCTACATCAGCAACATGTCTACCGGGTACAGCGGAAACCTCGGTTATGTAATGCCTACAGACTGGTGTTTTGATCAGTATGCGAAGGGCACCTATACGGTAAACGGGGGTAGTTTTGAGATTGACAAGGTAATCGCATCCGGGGTGGACCAGGCAGTTTCCACTGTGCCTGAATATGAGGATGACAATTGGGCAAGACATAGTCTCAATTTTGAGGAGATCGCACAGGCAGTTGATAATGCGGTTCCAGTTTCCGAAGTTATCCCATATATCAGATCCTTGGAAGCAGCATACTGGGAATGCTATCCTCTGCAAAATAGTGAGGAAGGTGCCCAGGATTGTGTCCTATCAGTTCTTTATTACCTATGGCATAAGAAATATACGACATGGGATTTTAATATTACGATGAGCAGGGATAACACGTTTTGTGACTATGTGGACGAAAATTATGCAAGGCTTGCCGAAAAGCTTGACTTGTATATCAAAGAAGAGGATATCCTCATCCTTAAGGACAACAGCAGCACGGCAGACAGCTACACTGGACTGTTTGAACTGCACCATCTTGCGGCTGGTATCTCGGCCTATATCGCACTGCGCGGGCAATTTATTGGGATCAAGCCGGAATGGTATGCATGGGCAGGCGACATGGCATCTGCATTTAATGAAATTAATTGTTTAAAGGAAGATGCACATTTTATAGATGAAATTACACATGCAAGAGACCGTATCGGCAGGATGGAGGTAGGAGAAGACGATGTTCAGATGAATCATTGTGAAATCTTTGGTGATGCGGATGTTTACGCGATATACACCATAGTCACGGATCTGCTACAGAACAGTGCGGACAAAAGATATATCCTGTCCACTGCCTTTGAACTGTACTACAGTGACTTGGAAAATCCGTCCTACTGCCATTATACAAAGCGCTTCAGCCATCTCTTGAATCATCTGCCGGTTACAGACCAAAAGATCAGCAATATGACAGAAACGCTGTATGATTATTTTGTGGATGACGGACAAAAGATGCTGCTTGGTATGAAAGCAAAAATGGAAAGTGATAACATCGAACATCAGGCAGTAATCCGTGCATGTTGCAGAGCCTATGCAGAGGTCATCATGCATTATTTTGAAGCCTCAAACCAATAATTGAAATGTTCCATCATGGCCCAGAACTGAACCGGTTCTGGGCTTGCTTCCTTTTCAAAAGTAGCGGTTGACAATCCTTTAATAACGAAATTCTGGTATCCTGTTGAGTATCAAATATAGCAGCGGATCAAATAAGCGGCTTTCATAAACCCATATTAAGACATAAAACATAACATACAGGCAGCATATGAGCAAAAAGATTATAATGCGTACAGCTTTTTTTGCTCTGCACAGACGCAGTATTCCTAATATAGACCTTAGGATTAGAAAATTGAGCAAGGGATAAAAACTCCAGTCAATAGCATCTTTCAATAAGCTCGTAGAAAATATATGCCAGGTAAGCCCTGGTTTAAGGTGGTATACAAATACATAAAAGAAATGGTGACATAACGTACTCATTATAAAGGCAATGACAAAACACCGGATACATATTTTCCAGTTTTTATTGCGAAAAAGATACGTCAGGCTCAGGGTCAATATTAGTGAGGTTGGAATTAAGTATATATAGTGATTGAAGATCAGCCAGTTCCGTAATTTAGCCATACAAAATTCTCCTGAAAATATTATTGATATGCCAGTAACATTATGCTGCAATATAGTTTGCATAACCTGATTTTCAAAGTTATGATAAAAGACACATTCTGTACGCTGCATTTGATTACAGGATTTGTAAAGTGATTCCTATAATATGTTATCCAATCCGATATGCATCAGGCAGTATTCGCCACATACTACAGAATATTCTTGGAACATCTGATTGCTTCTTATTGTCCCGTTCCTTATTCAACAAAACATCTCTGCATGTGACAACCAGAATCATTTAAACACCTGCCACTGCACAAACAGCTATACAAGTAACCAATGCCGCGAACAACCGTGGTATATATGGAGCCATATCCCGTAGTCTGAAAAGAACATAAAACATCCTGGAAATAAAACACTCATCTTCCCGAACAATGTCCGTAAATCCAGCGTCTGCAATCCCCACCCATAATACAGTTATATTCTTTATGTTCTATATTCTGTAGTATTCTTTATGCTACACCTTATAGAATGGTTTTGTCAATATAGTTTTGATGGATGCTCTCAGATGGTAAAGTGCTTACCATGCCACTTTTTCTACTTAGAGCGTGTTTGAAAAATGCTTTCCCTGGGGTGTGCGACACACTTTGTGGGATGCAAGACCCAATTTGGGAGGCGAAGTGGGGCTACGGTGACCAAATTGGGGCGTAGCAGGCCGCGAAGTGGGACGTGCAAACCGGGGGAATGATTTTTCAAACACGCTCTAGTAGCAAATATCCGGAAGCAATCGTAAGATTCCCCAAAATGGCTCAAGCAACAAAAATGTATATAAGTATATCCAAACAAAAAACATAATATAGAGAGTAAATATAAGGCCATAGATGCCTGTTGCTGCCTTATAATGATGAAGGATTTTCCATACAAAGGTTAAGAGCAGAAAATTGAACCAGATATGAATACTCCATTCAAATGCATCTATAAACAGATAGGAACAGATGATTCCCCATGATGCTTTTGGCGGCAGATGATAAACAATCACAAAAAAATGTAATGAAGCAGTACGCACACTAAAAAAGCCATGGAAGCTTCCATGCATTTCTTAAAGCTTTTGTTCCTGTATATAAATGAAAAAATAAGAATAAGTACTAAGGAAATCGGAATTAAGTATAAATAGTCATTGTAAATCAGCCAATTCTTTATTTTGTTCACGCTTCGTTTCCTCTTTCAGGTTATTATACAATGGCGTCTTTCAATAAGTATGTAAACAATATATGCCAGGTAAGTCCTAGTGTGCTGTACCGTTCATATTTCGCCAAATGACTTGCTTGAATTTCCATCTGCCAAGAGCTTTAGCTCTTTGGCGGCCTCACTCAACGATGCCACCGCATCGCCTCGTTCTGCCGCCTTGCAGGCTGAAAAATTCATTCTGCGTCATTTGACTGAAAATGAATGGTACAGCACACTAGT
>JAIEKC010000667.1:0-3507 GCA_029064505.1 Acetatifactor sp. | reverse complement strand
ATATGGGTATTGTAAAGACTGCAGAGGGAATTCGAAATAGTTTTTCTAATAGCGATAGCGGCGTTGGAGGGATTCCCATCACATACCGTGAGTACGAATTTTCACAGGGTTTTCCTGTGCTGCTAATGCAGGGAACTCAGATTTCCGATCACGTGGATTTTATCCATTTTCACAACTGCATAGAAATTGCCATATGCGAAAAAGGCTCCATGGCATGGAATCTGGAAAATGCATATATGCAGGTAAATATGGGGGATTTTCTGTTTTTGCCTCCGTTTTATACACATGCTTCCTTTTTTCCGCCTCAGGCGGATGCCGATGTGTGCTGTCATTATCTTTTCTTTAATCCGCAGGAGGTTCTGGCTCCTTTTTACCCGAAAGGGCTTCCAGAAGAAATGTTCTGGTATCGCTATGCGGACTTTCCGAAAATTTTCAGGGAGAGTGAATTTAAAGAAGAAGCGATGTTGGTCCGTCTGATCATAGAAGCTATCTTGCAGAGAGAAGAATATTGCCTGCAGACGGTTTCCGGGCTGCTGGAGACATTGCTGATACGTTTATACCGCTGGTATCAGGAGGGCACGGAAAGCTTTCAGCATAAATTTTCAGCGGAATCCTGTGCGGAAGGCCTCACCGGTTCCCGTTCAGAGTCCTTAGCCGCTTCCCGCCCGGAAAATCTCCGTGCCCGCCTGTTTCCGGCCATATCTTACATAGACAGGGAATGCGCGCAGGAGCAGGATATTACTCTTCTGGCGCATCTGTGCGGACTTTCTGAAAAGCAGTTTCTGGCGTATTTCCGCAATGCTTTTCATCAGACACCCCTCCAATATCTGAGAGGTGTACGGATTCGGAAAGCGTGTTTCTGCCTGATCAGCACGGAGGACAGTATTCTTTCGATCGCACTGGAGACGGGATTTCATTCCCATTCCGGTTTTAACCGGGCTTTTCGTGAGATTATGGGCTGCAGTCCCCAGACCTTCCGCAATGAGAAACGGGAGATCCTGAAGTCTGCGCCCAAATATGCGCCTTATAAGGCAAGCGGAGAGATTGGGCTGGAGAGATAATTTCTTTCACATAAACAGGATTTCCGCAAGGGATAATCAGGCTGTCATGATCAAAGCTGCTTTGGCGCCAAGACCGATGCACCCATCGGCCTGACCGCTTATAGTTCACAATCGTTCAAAGCAATAACCGCCATGGTATATATCTTCATCGCTTCTGTCAAAAGCCGCAGATTCAATGCCTCGTCCGGTTCGTGGGCACCGCCGTGTCCGGGAAGGAAAAGCTGCTTTTTGATCCGAAGGTCTTCCTCCGATTCCTTCATGCCGCCCACCCCGTAGGCAAAAGCCCGCGGCAGCTTTCTGGCATAGGTGCCGCCGCCCATGACAAAGCTTTCCGAGGTGCTGCCCGTGATCTCATTATAGAGGTCGGTGAGAAGCTGTACCGCGGGATGTTCTTTGGGGAAGTAGTTAGGGGTGGAATCCCGTTCTGTCTCCCAGATCAGATTGTTTTTCTGTGCCGTCTGTGCCAGATTGGCGGAAAGCGAATCCCTGTCCGCGGTGATAATGTAGCGGATATTAAAGTGGAGGGAAACCTGCCTGCCCTTAAGGTTCAGCACGGTAGCGGCACAGGTGGTCCTTCCGGATACCTCGTCACTGCCGGCAATTCCCGTGTGATCTCCATAGTATTCTTCAGACAGATATGCCAGTCTGCGAAACAGCTCCCTGTCTTCTTCTGACAGCGGTGTCAGATCGCTCAGGAAGCGCAGCAGAGTATGAATGGCATTTACACTGCCTTCCGGGAATGCGCTGTGCTTGCTTTTTCCTGTGGCGCTGATGCGGATAGTGCCGTTTTCCCGTTCTATATTTATGTGGGAGAAATTCTGTCCTTCTATATCCGTTCCGGAGCGTGTTATCATCTTGATTTTATTCAAAGCTTCCATCAACGCTTCCGTCGCGTTTAACACCACATGAGCCGCATCAGGGATCATGTTGCTGGCACTTCCTCCGGCCAGTTCCAGGATTGCTTCGCTGACTCTGTCCCTGCTGTGGAAGCTTCCTTCTATGATTCCCTTTTCCCCGTAACACACAGGGAATCCGCTGTCCGCGATCATGGACAGGCGGGGAGTGGGATAATGGCAGGTGTAATATTCCATATCCTTCATGCCCCGCTCTTCGTCACAGCCTACAAACAGGCGGAGCTGGTGTTTCATGGGAATATCCAGTTCCCGCAGGCATTTCATCATATACAGGATTCCCACCGCAGGCCCCTTATTGTCCTGTGCGCCGCGCCCTATGAGAAAATAGTCCTTCAGCACAGGCTCAAAAGGTTCATAAGTCCACTGATTTCCCACCGGTACCACGTCCAGATGGTTCCAGAAGCCGATCATATTGTCCCAGTCCTTGTCCTGCGGACCGATGCTTCCCACGCGGTTTTCGTAATTCTCCGTACAGAATCCATGCTCCCGTCCTAACGTCAGCATTTCCTCCAGACAGTCCCTGCATCCCTTTCCGAAAGGGGTTTCCTCTCCCTCCTGCGGAGAGGAGACGCTGGGAATCCGCACCAGCCGTATAATGTCCCTTGTCATCTCATCCCGGTGATCCTCAAACCACTGACTTACCTTATTATATAATTCCTTGTCCATACCAATCCTCCCTGTGTCAATAATGGTGCAGATCTTTCTTCTCATGCATCCTCATGCCTTCTTTAACGGCACGATCAGTGAATGCACTTCTTCTCACGTTCGGGTCGGCTGACATAGTCGGCACAAACCGATCCGGCGGAATCCTGATTGAGAAGATCCCTGCATATATTCAGCCCTTTACAGCTCCAATCATAACACCTTTTTCAAAATATTTCTGCAAAAAAGGATAGATGACCAATATGGGAACCGTGGACACCACGATCGTACAGTATTTCACAAGGTCATTGGAAAAGGACTGTTCCACTGCGGCAAAAAGCGAGTCCGCGCTCTGTTCCTGATTTTCTATGAGTATTTCCCGGAGTATCATCTGCAGGGGATAGATTTTCCGGTCCCTGTTAAACATTGCCGCGGGAAACCATGAATTCCACTGACCTACGCCGTAATAGAGCATCATAACTGCCACCACCGGTTTTGACAGGGGCATGATCACTCTGGAAAATACGGTGAAATCATTGGCGCCGTCAATGATGGCAGCCTCCTCCAGACTGTCCGGGATAGAACTGAAAAAGGTCTTCATGATGATCAGATTATAGGCGCTGACGGCATAGGGAATGGATGACACCCATATGGTGTTGTAGATTCCCGTATTGCGGATCGCAAAGAACATGGGGATGAGTCCCCCGCTGAAAAACATGGTGAAGACCATGAACTTCATCAGTCCGTTGCGGATCAGAAAATGCTTTCTGGAAACCACATATGCGCCGAAGCTGGTGAGGATCAGCTGCATGGAGGTTCCCACTACCAGATAGAATAAAGTGATCTTAAAACCGTTGAAAAGATTCTTGTTTGCCAGTGTCTTCTCATAC
>JAIEKC010000666.1:0-4766 GCA_029064505.1 Acetatifactor sp. | reverse complement strand
ACACAGAGCCACATAACGCAGAACCGTGTTATTCGGTTCTGCGTTATGTGGCTCTGTGTTTTGGAATTCCGTGTTTTGACTTTTCATTGTTTTCGTGTCTCCTTTCATTTAATTGCCGCCTGCGGCAGTTTGTACCATTTGTGTCATGTGCGGCACTTGTGGCAATTCGTGTTACACTTTCCCATTGGTGATCTGACGGAGCAGGACCTTTCGTCTGATCCAAATGCAACTGGAAAATTTCATGCGAAAGAAAAATGCCGTCAGCGCGGGAGTCTGCAAGGTATTGATGAAGATACACAATGAAAATACATATCGGCATGGTTTGCAGGGCAATTCATGTCCGTACTCAGCGGTAAAAATAAAAAGCTCCCGTCCTTCAAAAGGACGAGAGCTGTAATGTCTCGCGATACCACCTAATGTTTACTGTCAGGCTCACGCCTGACGGCCTCTTCGAGTACGACCCGGCGGATAAGCAGGATAACCGTGGAATCGGGTTAATGAAATCAATTAACCGAAAACGGGCGGTTGAGCAAATGCATATCAGGGTTTATACTCTAGCACGATAACGGATGCGGGAACCGTCGCAGCCTACTAACTGTCCGGAAAGTGTTTTGCTTTCCGTCTCCTCAGACTCATCAAACAGCATTTGGTGCGAAGCTCAAAGATGTATTCACACACTGCTTCCCATGCGCCTCTCATCACCCGGCAGCTTTCTGTATGTTTCACTGTGTGCTACTTGTTCTTCTCATTGCTTTTCTAAATCAATCACTTGAATATGAAATTGTGGGATAAGTATAGCAGAACATTTGTAACTTGTAAAGAGTAATTTTTTGGAAAACAAAATTTGAAGATTGCTGCATGGCCGGACTGTTACAAATTGATCTCTGTTATCGAGATATGTGGAAGATATGAGCAGGAGCGGAATGTATCGGTTCTGATTGAAAAAACAGTATGCTTCTGCTATAATTTGGTGACGGGAAAACATGAGCTGAACTTCAATGTCATAAATCTTGAAATGAGTGCCCGCCGAAAGCGGGTGTGGGGTGCAAAAATGGAAAAGAGAAAAGCGTTGGTCTTAAATGGAATTCTATATGGCGGGGCCTTTGCGGTCCCGGTCTTTGCCGTGCTGTTTTTATTGCGGAAGAACGGACTTTATCCGTTTGGAGGCAGGACGTTGTTCATAATGGACATGAAAGACCAGTATATGGAATTCTATGCCTATCTGAGAAATATTTTTTCAGAGGGCAACTCGCTTTTTTATTGTTGGTCGCGCTCCATGGGCGGGAATTTTCTGGGCCTCTTTGCTTACTATCTGGCGAGTCCGCTTTCCTTTCTGACATGTCTTTTTCCGATAGAGAGAATGGACGCGGCCATCACGCTGCTCACCGTTCTGAAGATCGGACTTTGCGGCCTGAGTTTTGCAGTATACGGTAACTATCTGTGGAAGCGACAGGCAGGAGGAAAGTCCGCACCTGCGGTGATGATCTGGCTGTTTTCTTCCTGCTATGCACTGACATCCTATAATATGGTCTATTCTCTGTGCCTGATGTGGCTGGACGGGGTGATCCTGCTTCCTGTGATCCTGTTGGGCGTGGAGAAGCTGCTGGATGGAAAGAAGGGGCTCCATTATATGCTGGCGTTGGCGGCTCTTTTTGTGAGCAATTACTATATCGGTTACATGGCGGGGATTTTTACGGGCCTTTATTTCCTGTACCGTCTGACCTGCACTGTGACAGCGGAGCGCGCGGCCATAAGAAAGGCTTTTTTTTGCGGTGTGCGTTTTGGCATCTGCACTGTTCTGGCAACGGGACTGGCTGCTCCCCTGCTCCTGCCCGCAGTGAAGGATTTGATGCGGGGAAAGCTCTCCGGGGAAAGCGGCTATCAGCTGAGCTTTGAGACTAATTTTCCGCTTTCGGACTTTTTCGGAAAGTTCAGGAACGGGGTTTACAGCAGTATTACCGATTCCGGATTGCCGGCGGTGTACTGTGGTCTGACGGTGCTGGTGCTTGCCGTGGTGTTCTTTTATTGTATGGGGATCACGCTGCGGGAGAAGATTGGGGCATCTCTGCTTTTGCTCGTGTTGGGAATGAGCTTTTATTACAAAGGTTTTAATCTGGCATGGCATGGGTTCCGGCCGCCGGTCTGGTTTCCTTATCGTTATGCTTTTCTGTTCAGCTTTGTGATGATTTACATGGCATTCCGTGCAGCCTGTGATCTGAGCACGGGCAGTGTCTGGAAAAGCCTGCGGGATCATCGGGAGGTGGCCGTCAGGGTGTATGTGTTCCTGGCGATGCTTTTCGTGGTGAATCTGGCAGACGTGGTGTCAAACGGACAGAAGATGCTGGAAGGGCTGGACGAGCAGTTCCAGTACACGGAAGCAGAGGAATATAATTCCTTTCTCGGCAGAACGAAGCCTCTGGCAGATTGGATCAGGCAGCAGGACGCCGGGCTGTACCGGGTCAATATGACTTATGAGTATTCAAAGAATGACGCAATGCTGCTGGGATTTCATGGGATGACACACTATTCGTCCACCTATAACTCGGCAGTCAACAGTCTGACGGAGAAGCTGGGAATAGCACAGTCTCATATCTGGAACAGCGGGTATGGCTCCAATCCGCTGTTGGACAGTCTGTTTGCCGTCTCCTACCGAATTTCGGACTGTCAGGAACCGGATTGCAATGAAAAGCTCCTGGATCAGGGGAATGGGGCGGCTGTCTACCGGAATCCTCTGGCATTGTCCATGGTGTACAGCGCATCTCTCCGGGATTTAAGTCCGGAACTGGAAGAGAGGGGAAATCCCTACTGGAACCAGAATGTACTTTTAAACTCTATTGCCGGGAAGGATGAATTGTACTTTGAGGAACTGCCATATGTCTCTGACGAGCAGGAAAACAGCTGGTCATATACATTTGTGGCACCTGATGACAGCCCCATTTATCTCTATCCGGATACCAGCGGTTTGGGCGGAGGAGATGTATATATAAATGATGAATGGTTTGGGAATTACTTTACATCGACGACTACATGCTCCCTGTATCTGGGAAGCTATACACCGGGACAGGAGATTACGGTACGTCTGGAGCTTACCCAGGGATATGTTGACGTGAACGGTGCGGTGATCGCCAGACTGGATACGGAAGTCCTGGAGACGGTTCTGAGGGAATTGCAGACGGGCAATATCCGATTGGAGTCCTATGAGGGCGGAACGCTGAAAGGGATGATCTCGGTGAAAGAGGGACAGACCGTCATGACATCTATTCCTTATGACGAGGGCTGGACGATACAGGTGGATGGTATAAAAGCGGAGGCGGAAGAATTTGCCGGGACCTTTCTGGCGGTGGATGTCCCGGCGGGTGAGCATGAGATCTCCTTTTCCTATGTGTCTCCCGGGTTTGGCGCCGGGATGTGCCTTTTTGCCCTTGCAGTGATCCTGGCAGCGGTTTATTTCCAGGGATACAGAATACGGGCGGTGTGCGGCAGGAAAAGCAGTGTACACCAGTATCAGTAGTGTCAGTCCGCTCTTTTGAGCGGCGGCATCTGCCGACAGTGAAGCAGCAATTCCGCCACATTCTGAAACGCATAGGTAGCGGGATATTCCGTATCTTTCATATCCTCCGGTCGGGCCTCTCCGGTAAACAGCACGCAGGTATCCACTCCGCCGTTGATGCCGCAGGCGATATCAGTGTAGAGCCTGTCGCCCACTACCAGGGTCTCTTCTCTGGTAAAACCGGATGATTCCAGACAGAGCTCCACTACTTCCTTACTGGGTTTTCCCAGGTACACAGGTGTCCTGTCCGTGGTGGAGGTGATCATATTGCAGATGGCGCCGCAGTCGGGAATAAAACCAAAGTCGATGGGGCACCGCAGATCGGGATTGGTGCCGTAGAAAGGTACGTCTGTGGTCAAAAGAACCCTGGATACCTGTATCAGCTTGTCGTAGGTCAGTTCACTGTCGTAAGCCACCACCACACAGTCAACGCCGTCTTCGGCTGTCTCTGTTATGTTCAGACCTTTCCTGCGAAGTTCTGCCACAAAAGATGCCGTTCCGAGCACAAAGATTTTCTCATCCCGGTAATGTGATTCCAGAAAACGTAATGTCATGTAGCCGGAGGTGATAAACTGCTCTTCCGAAGTCTCCAGACCGAAGGCTCTGCGGAATTTTTCCACATAATCCGCTCCGCTTCTGGTGGAATTATTCGTGATAAAATAGGACTTTCCCCCGATGGCCTCAATATGTGCCAACAGCTCTGCGCTGCCTTCGTACAGAGAGTCTCCTACGGCGAGAGTGCCGTCTATATCAAATAAAAATAATTTTTTCTTTTTTAAGTGTTCAAGAGATTTCATGGTTTCCCTCATTTTCGTGAATTTATTCCTGCAGGCAACGAGTCAAAGTTTAAAGAACTCTGAGTACAACTATTTGTGCTTATAAAACACTGTTTAAAATTTTCCATAAATTTGAAGCATTTATGTTTCTAAAATTATGACAACTGAATTTTTTGATCATATTGATACCCCCTTGCCCGCCTCTGGTGGACACTGATTTCAATATTGGGAACCTTAGTTCCAAACTTATACCCCAGGCGTGCTTTTGCACGCATACTGATCAATATTTGGAACATCAGTTTCCAATTTTTTACTTTATAATACATTTCCAATATAGATTCGATTATACAAAAGTTTTCCGGTTATTATGCTTACTATTTCCTTTTCATCAATGCTGCTGCCTGTGGCAGGTCGGTTGATTTACATGGTAAGAGTATATT
>JAIEKC010000665.1:0-3508 GCA_029064505.1 Acetatifactor sp. | reverse complement strand
CTACCTGATCCAGTTCGTCCTGCGGCAGGCATTGCTTCAACCGCTTCACCACACGCCCCGGCACACCTACCACCGTGGAATTGGACGGCACATCGCAGAGTACCACACTGCCCGCCCCTATCTTACAGTTGTCCCCGATGGTACAGGAACCCAGCACCTTTGCCCCGGCGCCGATCATAATATTGCTGCCCAGCGTGGGGTGACGTTTGCCATGTTCTTTGCCGGTTCCTCCCAGCGTCACACCCTGATAAAGGGTGACATTATCACCGATGATCGTTGTCTCTCCTATGATAACTCCGTTTCCGTGATCAATAAAGAATCCTCCGCCGATCTTTGCGCCGGGATGGATCTCGATCCCCGTCCTGCGCACTCCCCGCTGGGAGACCCACCTGGCCCAGAAATAGTGCCCGCTCTCATACAGCCTGTGTGCCAGGCGGTAATGCAGCATGACCTTAAAGCTGGGATAGAGAAACACTTCCATGGAAGAATGGATTGCCGGGTCCCTCTCTCTGATGATCCTGATTTCTTCTTTTATACTGCCTATCATTCCCATAGCTGACTCCTATGGGCGTATGCCTTACCGTCTGCAAAATCAGGCGTCAAAAACAGGTCCTTGCTCATAAACCGTTTTATACATGATACCTGACACAATGATGCGGATACCGACTATTGTCTTTCACATCCGGCTCATATGACCGTTATCCCAAAAGGGATCCCCACAGAATGCCTTTTTTGTCATAAGCCTCTCCTGCCGGGTTTGTCATCCTTCGCCGATCCGTCTGCCGGATCGGCATAAGGTAAAAGGCAACAGCAAATTACCGCGGATGAATCCTCCCTGTTTAGAGACGAATTCATCCGCGGTTCCACTCTACTTAAAGGCATATGCCCTTCACTCAATGCGCGTAACGCACGCCTGCGTGCCCGCCTTTCAGCGGACCTGCTCCCGGGTGCACTTCCCTTCCCTCCCATGAAAGCCGCTCACAGCCTGCCGACGGCTTCTCTCTGGCATGTTACAAAAAGGTACTCTTCCCGTTCATTGCATTTTCTCTTCTTTCTCAATTAGGATATGCAAAAACTCCGATTTTGTCAACCCCTCTTATTGCAGCCGCTGCAGCCTTCACAGCCGTCCGGTATCTGCCGGGCCGTGAGATCAAAGGGACTTGTCAGCATACAGATCGCCTGGGAAGCTATCCCCTCCCCGGTTCCCGTAAAGCCCAGCCCTTCCTCGGTGGTCGCTTTCACGTTGATATGATCCGTATCCATCTCCAGGGCCTTCGCGATATTCTCCCTCATACTGTCGATATGGGGACGCATTTTCGGCGCCTGGGCAATGATCGTGGCGTCGATATTCTCAATGAGGAATCCCTTCTCCGCCAATAACTGTCCCACTTTTTCCAGCAGTACCAGCGACGAGATCCCTTTGTATGCGGGATCGGTGTCGGGAAAGTGTTTTCCAATGTCACCCATTGCGGCAGCTCCCAGCAGCGCATCCATAATGGCATGGAGCAGCACATCCGCATCCGAATGTCCCAGCAGTCCCTTTTCATAAGGAATCGGTACACCGCCCATGATCAGCTCTCTGTTTTCCACCAGCCGGTGGACATCATATCCCATTCCAATCCTCATACAATTCCTCTTTTCCGTTTCAGCACTGTCCGGTTCCATTCATTTCTGGACAACATCGTTGTCAGCAGGATCATTTTCGTCTTCTCTGCTATTTACATATGCCCATGTCAGAATCTTTTATTCCTGCATTGTCGGTCATGACAATTGCTCCCGCTTCCTCTTAGGCGGTTTGCTGCCGAAATCCTGGTCCCTGCGGCCGCTCTCGCGAATGCGTACACTGCCGTCACGGCGCACGTCACGTTCCCTGGATTTTCTTCCGTCGCCGTCCCTCCTGCTGCCGTTCTCTCTCCTGCCTCTCCAGCCGCTCTCTCTCTCGTCCCGGCCGTTTCCGCTCTCTCTCCTGCCTCTTCGGCCGCCGCTTTCTCTCTCCTCCCGGCCGTTTCCGCTCTCTCTCCGATCCCGGCGGCTGCCGTTTCCTCTTCCGTCCCGGCCGCTTCCGTTCTCTCTCCGATCCCGGCGGCTGCTGTTTCCTCTTCCGTCCCGACCGCTTCCGAAACGCAGACCCCGTCTGTTTCCGGAATCGTCCGCCTGTATCTCCGGACCCTTATCGCCTACCTGCTGCTTTAACATTACCGCCGCCAGCTCCAAAGCATCGCAGCCTTCTTCCTCCATTTTTCTCTGAAGAAATGTTTTCATCAGCTCCATATCCTCATGCTCATGAAGCTCCCACGCACGGTTCAGGTATTTGTCCGCTTTCGCTTTCAGTACCTTGGCTGCTCCCGGCAGTTTTTTCTCTTCGATCACGGTATGGCAGACTCTCTCGATCTCACGGATCCGGTAAAGCTCCCTGCCTCCCGCAAAAGTAAAGGAACGCCCTGTTCTGCCCGCACGACCGGTCCGGCCGATACGATGCACATAATATTCGTTGTCCTGGGGTATGTCATAATTGATGACCGCTTCCACATCATCCACATCTATACCTCTCGCCGCCACATCTGTAGCGATCAGTATATTGGTGCTGCCGTTTCGGAACCGGTTCATAGCCACATCTCTCTGATGCTGGGACATATCCCCGTGAAGTCCTACCGCCTGAAAGCCCGCCTTTTTCAATACTTCCGAAAGCTCGTCCACCTTCCTCTTCGTATTACAGAAGATCAGACACAGCTTAGGCTGGTAATATTCCAGCAGACGCACACATGCGGCATCCTTGTCCTGACTTTTTATCTTATAGTATCTCTGGGATACCAGCGGGATTGTCAGTTCTTTCGCCGCCACCCGTATCATTCTCGCATTGTTCTGAAACTGATTTGTGATATCCAAAATAGGCTTCGGCATGGTAGCGGAAAAGAGCGCCGTCTGATGCTCGTTGGGAATCTGTCCGAGAATCGTTTCCATATCTTCCCTGAAGCCCATATTCAACATTTCATCCGCCTCATCCAGCACTACCATGTTGACATGGTCCAGTTTAATGGTATGGCGGCGCATGTGATCCATGACACGCCCCGGTGTGCCCACGATGATCTGTACGCCCTTCAGTCCTATGATCTGCCTTCCTATCTCCTGCCCGCCATAGACGGGAAGTACTTTGATCCCATGCATATATTTCGCCATTTTACGCAGCTCCTCAGCCGCCTGCATGGCAAGTTCCCGGGTGGGACACAAAATAACGGCCTGCAGCTTTCTCAAATCCGGATCCACCTTCTGTAAGATCGGAATCCCGAATGCCGCCGTTTTCCCGGTACCCGTCTGGGCCTGTCCGATCACATCGTCGCCGTCCAAAAGATACGGGATCGCCTCCCTCTGGATCGGAGACAGCTTCTCAAAGCCCATCTCCCTCACCGCCCGGGCAATACGTTCATCTAACAATTCTTCTAATAATTCTTCCACTCTGTTCTCCTTCTGATGTTCTTTTCAACAAATACTAACATTGTAACAGATACTG
>JAIEKC010000664.1:0-2739 GCA_029064505.1 Acetatifactor sp. | reverse complement strand
GCACTGACCTCCATAGACCCTGAGCTCTATGAGGCTGCCAGGATCGACGGAGCAAATAAGGTAAGGCTGATCCGACATATAGAAATTCCTCAGATCATGCCTACTATTGTCATTATGCTGATCATGAGTGTGGGACGCTTTATGAGCATAGGCTTTCAGAAGGCATTCCTGCTGCAGAACACCATGAACCTGCAGAAGTCGGAAATTATTTCTACCTATATCTATCGAATAGGTATGTTAAGCCAACAGTTTGACTTCTCTACGGCGGTGGGTTTGTTTAACAATATCGTGAATGTTATTTTGTTGGTTATCGTCAACACTATCAGTAAGAAGCTGAACGAGACCAGCCTATTTTAGAAGGAGGACAGAGACATGAGAGCTGGGACTGCAAAAGTTACCCCGAGTAAGATAAAAGAATCAAGGGATAACCTTATTTTTGACATATTTGTATATACATTCCTGACCATCGCACTGCTCGTTGTGCTGTATCCTCTGTACTTTGTGGTGATCGCATCGTTTTCTGATCCGTATATGGTACTGCGGGGAGACGTGGTATGGTATCCCAAGGGGATCACCTTCAGTTCCTATGAGAAGATTTTTCAGAATCAGGATATCTGGATCGGGTATGCGAACAGCATCAAATACACAGTAGTGGGAACACTGTTGAACGTGGCGCTCACAGTATGTCTTGCTTATCCGCTGTCCAGAAGTTATTTCTGTCTGCGGAAGCCCTTTACCATCATCGTGCTGATCACCATGTACTTCGGCGGCGGCATGATTCCCACCTACATACTGGTGAACTCACTGGGCCTGCGGAATACCATGTGGAGCCTGATCTTTGTAGGTGCGGTGAGCGCTTACAACGTGATCATCGCCAGAACCTTCTTCCAGTCTAATATACCCAATGAGTTGGAAGAGGCTGCAGAAATCGATGGCTGTACAAAAGGAAGGTTCTTTTTCAGTTTTGTGCCGCAGCTGTCCAAGTCTATTGTGGCAGTGCTGTCCCTGTACTATGCGGTGGGACACTGGAACGATTACATGAAAGGTCTGCTGTATATTGATAAGAGGGAAATGTATCCCCTGCAGCTGATACTCAGAGGTATCCTGATGGAAGGCCAGGGACTGGCCAATGACTTCGCGGATGTGGACGAGATCGAGGCCAAGCTGAAGCTGGCGGAGTCTCTGAAATACGGTGTTATCATTGTGGCGGTCATTCCGCCCCTGCTGCTGTATCCTTTCATCCAGAAGTACTTCATCAAGGGTGTTATGGTCGGTTCCCTCAAGGGTTAACGGTACAGGGTAAAAAATGACAGTGATATGAAGCCTGCGGGTTTTATGTATACAAATCGATTGATTTGAAAGGAGAAAAGTATGAAAAAGAAATTGGTAGCATGTGTACTGGCGGCAGCTATGGTGGCATCCATGGCGGCATGCGGAAACAATGGAGGAGGCGACAGCCAGAGCTCTCAGAGCAGCCAGGCGGCTTCGTCCTCCGCAGGGGGAGAATCCTCTGCTGCGGGAAGCGAGTCCTCTACAGGCGGAACGGAAACCGCAGAAGCGTATTTCCCTCTGAAGGAGCCTGTAACGGTAACCATTGCCGGCAGAAGAGAGGATGCGGAGACAGCTTTGTCCGAGAGACAGTTCTTTAAAGATCTGGAGGAGCAGACCAATCTGCAGGTTGACTGGATCGACTGGACCGGATCGCAGTTCAGCGAGAAGCAGGGTCTTGCTTTTTCGGCCACTAAGACCTTACCGATGGATGCCATGATGGGCAACTTCATCCTGTCCACCACGGAGCTTGTGAAGAAGGGTTCCGAGGGATGGCTGATGACCTGGAACGATTACATCAACGAGGAGTATATGCCGAATTTCTACGCATTGTGCCAGAGAGCCCCTGGGCTTTTAGAGTCCATTACCGCTGCAGACGGCAATATCTACGGCCTGCCCCAGTTTGACATGGTAGGACTTTCCATTACCAATGATACTCTTGTCATCAATACAGAGTGGCTGGAAAAGGTTGACAAGGAAATGCCTACTACCATCGAAGAATTCTATGACGTGCTGAAGGCGTTCAAGGAGGCCGGCGACCTGAATGGGAACGGGAAGGCGGATGAGATTCCCTTTACCTTCCAGTTTAACGCAGGTAATAACGGACAGCTGAGCTTCATGGGCTTCACCGGACTGGCTTACAATACCCAGCACGAGAGGATCTGCTACAAGGACGGCAAAGTGGTCTATGTACCTCAGGAGGAGGAGTACAAGGAATTCCTGATCTACATGAACAGGCTGTATTCCGAAGGCCTGATCGACCCTGAGTGCTTTACCATGGATTCCTCTACCTACAACGCGAAGACCCAGACTCCCGAGCCTACCTGCGGTGTTATTTCCATCTGGGACGCAGCAAGGGTAAATGCCCCCATTGAAGGCAACGATCCCAAGCAGCCTGGCGTGTATCAGTATCTTGCTCCCATGAGTGGCGAGAACGGCAAGGATCCCGTATGGATTCCCAGGTACACCCCCTACAACAGAGCATTCTGCTTCGTGGTAAGCGCGGATTCTGAGTATAAAGAAGAGCTGGTACGTTGGGCGGATCTGTTCTACGACCTGGACACCAGCATCATGAATTCCAAGGGTGTCACAGGGGTTCACATTGAGGATAAGGTCAACCATGTATACGAGGCCATCAAGAAAGAGGACGGCAGCAACTGGACCGTTGTTGAGAAGTCCGCGTATATCACC
>JAIEKC010000663.1:0-4867 GCA_029064505.1 Acetatifactor sp. | reverse complement strand
TTTTTGTATAGCACCCTGGGTAATGTATGAATAACATGATCTGACTCCTTTCTGAAATTACGTTTTTTCCATATAGCTTTTGCGCCTGCACATGTCCTGCACGGCTGACGCTTTTGGCATTCCGGTTTTACACGAGATCTCCCGTTTATTGTATCAGAGCTGCCATCTCTCTTCAACATTCTATTTTATACTGCATAACGCTGAATACTGTCTAATGTAATCATGCGATCAAACCGGTCAGCGTTATGCAGTCTGGTTTCACGGCAAGTGAAATCGTTAAACAGTATAAGTTCCTGAACAGAAAAGAACACTCTAGAGCGTGTTTGAAAAATGCTTTCCCCGGGGTGTGCGTCACACTTTGTGGGATGCAAGACCCAATTGGGGAGGCGTAGTGGGGCTACGGTGACCAAATTGGGGCGCTGCAGGCCGCGAAGTGGAGCGTGCAGACCGGGGGAATGATTTTTCAAACACGTTCTAGCAAGAGATTTTGAGTATACAGAAGAAAAGCAGGACAAAATACACACACCGGGGTGGAGAACTCAATGTAAAGGATATTTACAGCCGCAATAAAATGCGCCGGGAGCGTTCCCGCTACCTTCCCTCCGTATAATATTGTGCCTGCATGGAAAAAAGCTCACTGTAAAGCCCCTGCTTTCGGAGCAGGTCCTCATGATCCCCATCTTCCACGATCTTCCCTGACCGGAATACCAAAACCCTGTCACAGATGCGTGAATTTGCAAGGCGGTGAGAGACAAACAATACTGTCTTCCCCTCAGAGAGTGTCCTGAAACGATCGTAAATCTCACATTCCGCCTGCGGGTCCAGTGCAGCCGTCGGTTCATCCAACACGCATACCGCCGCATTCTTATAATACGCCCTGCAGATAGCCAGCTTCTGCGCTTCACCGCCGGAAGGCACCACACCGTCACTGTCAAAATCCTTGTAAAGCTGTGTGTCCGGTCCTTTTTTCCACTCCCGCGTCAGCCCGCTCATCCTGAATGCCGAATCCATCCTGCTTTCATCCGCATTTTCGTCTCCCAGGACAATATTGTCGCGGACAGACCGCTTGAATAGCCGAAAATCCTGGAAAACTGCGGCAATAATCTTCATATATGAATCATAATCCAACTTCCGGATATCCACGCCGTTGAGCAGGATCTGCCCTTCCGTCGGGTCATAAAGTCTGGTGAGAAGCTTCACAAACGTAGTTTTCCCGGCTCCGTTCTCTCCTACGATCGAAATTTTCTGACCAAAGGGAATCCTGACAGATATGTTTTTTAACGCCGGTTCTTTCTGCCCCGGATATGTAAAAGAGACATTGCGGAATTCGATCTCACAACATCCGGTTTCTTTTGAAACCAGGGCTTCCGCATTTTCTTTCCCTGTCCGCATGTCCCTCGGGACATTGCCGTACTTCTCAAAATCATCATAGAACGCCGTATAATGCGTGATTTCCAGCACAATATCCACCGCGCTGTTCAGCACATTGTTGAATGTGTTTACCGCGTTAAAATACATCGTAAAATCGCCCAGGGTAATATAGGATGTGACCACCTGCCAGATCAGATATCCATATGTCACCCCCTGCTGAACAACGCCCGTAATCGCCAGAATGCTTTTCTGCTGAAAATTGTGCCGATGAATCGGGACGGTTTTTTGGCAAAACAACTGCATATACTGATCATACTTTTCCAAAATCCAGTCCGTGATGCCGCCAAGCCTGATCTCCTTCGCAAAGTCCGGGGTCTTCGTGATATCCTCATAATATCCCCGCCTTCTCAGCACCGGTGCAAAACCTCTCATCAGCTTCATATTTTTGCCTTTCAGCCTTGCGTTGACCCATGTATTCAGCACCGTAACCGCAGCAAATACCAAAATAACCGCTATGTTGATCTTTGCAACCAAATAGATCACCGAAAGCAACGTAAAGACATAGCCAAACAACAGGAACGCCCGTTCACATACAAATCCAAACTCATTCCACGGTCCGTTAATATACTGCCCCGCTTTATTTTTCAGATCCTGAAATTCTCTGCTCTCAAGCCTTAAAAAATCACAATTCATGTGCTTTTCCATCATATACGCTTCAAACTTCCCCCGCAGCTCATCCAGCGCGTTATCAGCACACATTCTCAGCACGCTCTGCAAGGCTCCGCCCGCCAGATTTGCCCCTAAGAGAATCCCCAGATACACTGCTATATACTCTACCCTTCCGAGACCGAATATCTCATTCAGCACATATCCCGGCATTATGATCTGAACCATGGCAAGGATGATCTTTATGATCTCCACCGTCAATCTGGAAAAGAAATAGCGCTTGTTGTGTTTTAAACTGAACTTTATAAAAAAACCGATTCCTCCAAACACTCTCATACCTCCCTGCCAAACAGGATAATTGCCGGCTACTGCACGTACAGCTCCGCCTGCGCATGAAACATTTCCGCATAATGGCCATTTTGTTCCATCAGCTCCTCATGGGTTCCCTGCTCCTCTATGCCGCCGTCGGCAAACACAAAAATACGGTCGCAGACGCGGCAACTCGCAAGACGATGCGATATGTATATGACTGTTTTGTTCTCTGTCAGCTTATCAAAGTCCCGATACAATTCATACTCTGCCCTTGGATCCAGTGCCGCCGTCGGTTCGTCCAGAATTACGATCGGCGCATTTTTGACAAAGGCCCTCGCCATTGCGATCTTTTGGGCCTCGCCGCCGGAAGGCTCAAATCCTCCTTCCTCAAAAATCTTGTACACCGGCGTGTCAAAGCGTTGCTCCAGGCTGTCAACTTTCTGTTTTAACCCTATGGTATCCGCCACTCTGTCCAGTTCCTTTCCATCCAGCTCCCCACTCCTGTCCAACCCGATATTTTCCCTGATCGTCATGGCAAAAAGCTTATAATCCTGAAATACAGCGGAGAGCAGCGTCCTGTATTCACTGCCCCTGATCGTCTTGATATCTTTGTCGTTCAGATAAATGTGTCCCTCCTCCGGATCGTACAGCCTTGTCAGAAGCTTGATAAAGGTGGATTTTCCCGCTCCATTCTGCCCGACTATGGCAAGCCTTTCTCCCGGATGAATCTCACAGGACACATCTTTCAGGGCATACCCGTCCTGCCCCGGATAACGGAACGAAACATGATCAAACCAAATACGGTAATCTCCATTATTCAAGGCATCAGCCTCTGTATCCGCCTTCTCTCCCGCCTCCATTTTTTTAGGATAGCACATGAAAACCTGAAAAGGCTTCAGATAGATCCTTTCCCGGCGTATTTTTCCCGCAATGGTGAACAGCTCCGTCACGTTACCGTTAAAGGAAAGCATTGCGCTCAGATACATGGTAAATTGACCCATGGTAAAACCCTGCTCAAACACCTTCAAAACCAGAAAACCATAGGCCGCACACTGTTGCAAAAAGACGATCACCAATCCCGCAATTGCGCTTTTACAGGTATTGCCATTTTTTTGTTTCACAAAACCATGTACTGCCCCAAACTGTGACTGATACAAATTCAAGATCCAGCCCTGCAGTCCGTTCAAACGAACCTCTTTCGCAAAATTGACATCCTCTCCAAGGCTGTGATAATAACTCTCTTTGCGTTTATCCGTCACGGATTCCATATCCAATTGGGCGTTTTTCCGGTTCATCCGGTTGTTGATCCATACATTCACCGCGACCAGCGCCAAAAAGACAAGAAGAATCCGAATATCCAGAGTAAGAGCGACAGCGATCAGACTTCCCAGCAAAAGCAATTTGCCGAATAAATTTGCAGAAAGAAAAATCAATCCCGCAAATCCGTAATTTCCGGCCATACATTTCAGCGCCTTTTCTTTCAGATCCAGATATTCCGGACTCTCCAGGTTCTGATAATCTCCCTCCATGATCTGTCTGGCAAAGGACAGGGAAAACCTGCGGTACATCTGATCCCTGCTCCTCTCTGCATAATAGCGCGTCAAAGCATTCAGGAAATTCGCAGAAAACAGGATCATCAAAAACAATACGACATATTCCGCTGCCTTCTCAATCTGTCTCTGAGAAAACAGAGCGTCAATAATATATTTTGGAAAGATGATTCCAGATATGGAAAATACGGTCTGAAACACTTCAGCCAGAAAAAGTAAGACAATGTACGATTTTTGCTGTTTCCAGCAATAACGATAAAAGAATCCGAACTCCCCCATATGGATAATCCTCCCTGTTTTCAGCAATACTGCTTCCAAGTACATCGAATAAGGAATTGTCCGAAAATAACTTGTGCAGACAACGCAGGCTGTACGGATTTAGACAAGTTAAATGCACAAGTTATTAATGGACAGTTCCTAATAATCAACCAGCCATATGACTTGTCTGAATTTCCATCTGCCAAGAGCTTTAGCTCTTTGATGTCGTCAATCGACATTTACTTTAGTAAATCGACACCGCTGCGCCTCATTCTCCGCCTTGCATATGACAATTCATTCTGCGTCATATAGCCAGTACAGCATTGTGCAATTAGCAGTAAATATGGAATACCGTGAACTGAGCTTTGTTCCGCAATGGTTCTGAAATGCCGAAGCTATCTGAACTGTTGCCATTTATTACTTATGACAAAAGCTTTTCTTCCCATTCCGCTTCCTTAAATCCAATAAGCACCATATCATCATCCACAATGAGCGGGCGTTTTACAAGCATTCCGTCGGATGCAAGAAGTTCTAACTGCTCTTCCTCGCTCATGCCAGGCAGTTTATCCTTTAAATGCATATTTTTATATAACAGCCCGCTTGTATTGAAAAACTTCTTCAGCGGCAAACCGCTTTTCCCGTGCCATTCTTTTAGTTCGTCATAAGAAGGATTCGTATCTGCAATATGACGGTCTGCATATGTGATATTA
>JAIEKC010000662.1:0-1357 GCA_029064505.1 Acetatifactor sp. | reverse complement strand
GATGAAGGGCAGAAATGTTTTTCGTCACCTATTCCATCTCAGGGAAGGAGAAAATAGGATGCGAATACAAGATAACACATATAAGAACAAAAAAAGAAATAGTACAATGTTGTTTCATCTGATGCTGTTTATTCCGGTAGTTATTCTCTTTATCTATAATGTTCTGCCTATTCCGGCAGGAATTTTGATGGCATTTCAGAATTTCCAGCCGGGAAAGGGATTTTTGGGTTCGGAGTTTATTGGTTTTAAGAACTTTATCAAATTATGGAAGCTTCCGGATACAATGCCGGCACTCAGGAACACCATAATAATTGCTGTCTGGAAAATTGCAGGAAATTTGGTGATTCCCATCACGTTTGCCCTTTTGCTAAATGAGATAAGAGTGAAGTGGTTCAAGCGTACAGTGCAGACCATTACTTATCTGCCATACTTTTTATCATGGGTCATTGTTGCAGGTATATTGATCAAATTTTTGTCTCCGGGAAGTGCAGCCAGCGAGCCGGGATTTCTGAATACTTTATTGCTGAATTTTGGTCTGATCAAGGAACCTGTCTATTTCCTGGGTACAAATAGCACCTTCCAGGGAACTATTGTGGTGAGCGATATATGGAAAGGGTTTGGTTATAACTCTATTGTGTATCTTGCAGAATTGACAGGATTAGATCCAACACTGTACGAAGCGGCTTCCATAGATGGGGCGGGGCGGTGGAAACAGACGATTCATGTTACTTTGCCCGGAATTGCTCCGTTTATCGCCCTGATGACCATATTGTCCATTGGAAATGTTTTGAATGCAGGATTTGATCAGATTTTTAATCTGTACAGCCCTGCGGTATATGAGACGGGAGATATCATTGATACATTGGTGTACCGGATGGGACTGGTAAATAAGCAGTATTCGCTTTCAGCGGCGATTGGGCTTTTGAAATCCATCGTATCGTGTATTTTGGTGTTGACAGGTTATAAACTGGCGGATAAATATGCAGGATACAAGGTGTGGTAGGGAGGAAAAAAGTATGGAAAAAATAAAGAAATCAAAGGGAAGAAAAGTCTTTCTGTTTCTGAATTATGTCATTGTGACAATCATTACTATGACATGTGTGATTCCGTTATTGAATCTGCTGGCGATGTCCTTTAGCTCATCTCAGGCCATCATTGAGAACAGGGTATCATTGGTTCCGGTAGACTTTACCACCAAAGCTTATCAATATGTGCTGAAAAACAGGGAGTTCTGGACTTCTGTTGTGGTCAGCTTAAAGCGAGTGCTGCTTGGCGTACCTTTGAATGTGATTATGACAATACTGGTATCATATCCTTTATCAAAATCAGAACAGGTATTTCCTGCACGGAAATATTA
>JAIEKC010000661.1:0-2308 GCA_029064505.1 Acetatifactor sp. | reverse complement strand
ACGGATTACAGAGCAGCCTATGAGCAGGAGCATTTGAAATGTGCTGAGCTGGCGGGGAGGATAGCCGATCTGGAGGCTGAAAAGGAGGAACTGGAATGGAAGCTGAACCGGATCAAGGGCAATCCCCTCTGGAAGGCCGCCAGACCAGTCAGGGATGTGATCCACTGGGCAATCCGCCAGAGGGACAGGCTGCGCAACTGCGGGGGTCCCAGAGGCGTGGTTTCCAAGATCGCATATAAGAAGCGGGAGCGGAAAGCCATGAAACAGTTCGGCACAGAGAGCTTTCCCACGCCGGAACAGGCTGCCGCGGAGAGCAATGCCGTATTTCACAGGATGGTAAAAATCAGCATTCTGGTGCCGCTATGGAACAATCCGAGGGAATTCCAGATTGAAATGCTGGATTCCGTGATGAACCAGACCTATCGCAACTGGGAATTGTGCCTTGCCGACGGCTCCGATGAGGCCCACGGTTATCTTGGGGACATCTGCAGAGAATATGCGGCGAGATCCGGCGGCAGGATCATCTATCAGCATTTGGGAAAAAATGACGGCATAGCCGGGAATACCAATGCCTGCCTGCAGATGGCTACAGGGGAGTATATCGGCCTGCTGGACCAGGATGACCTGCTTCATCCCAGTGTGCTCTACGAATATGTGAAAGCGATCAACGAACAGAATGCGGATTATCTGTACTGCGATGAGACTACCTTTAAGAGCGGCAATATTAATCGAATGCTGACCATGCATTTTAAGCCGGATTACGCTCCGGATAATCTGCGCGCAAACAATTACATCTGCCATTTTAGTGTTTTCGCCAGAAAGTTGCTGGATGGCAATGAATTGTTCCGGAAAAAATTTGACGGCAGCCAGGACCATGACATGATCTTACGGCTTACGGACAATGCGGAGAAGATCGTTCATGTACCGAGGCTGATGTATTACTGGAGGAGCCATCCGGGTTCTGTGGCTTCCAACATCGATGCCAAACCCTATGCCATTGAAGCGGCAAAGGGAGCCGTTGCGGAGCATCTGCGGAAGCATGGATACAGTCATTTTAAGATTGAGAGCACCAGGGCTTTTGAGACCATTTTCCGAATACGCTATCAGATCATCGGTACACCGAAGATATCCATTGTGATTGCCAATAAGGACCATGGGGATGACCTGCGGCGCTGTGTGAGTTCCATACGGGAGAAGTCCACTTATGATCATTATGAAATTATCATTGTGGAGAATAACAGTACGACAGATGAGGTCAGGAAGTATTACAGCCAGTTGCTAGGGTATGATTACGCACAGGCTGTGCACAATACGGAATCCGATGGGGCCGCACAGGATTTCGGCGCGGTCGTACAAAACAGAGTGAAGCAGGGAGCGGAAACCGGCGTCGGGAGCCTGGCACAGCAGGGGGAGGAAAGCGGCGGAAGCGGGAAAGAGCAGGGAAAAGGTGCAGACAGCAGGTTTTCTGCAAATGGAGGGAAGAACGGAGGACTCCGCAGTAAAGACGGAAAGATTGTTGTCGTAACTTACCACGGGGAGTTTAATTATTCCGCGATCAATAACCTGGGCGTAAAACATGCTTCCGGCGAATATATTCTTCTACTGAATAATGACACGGAAGTCATTACTGTAAACTGGATGGAAGAGCTGCTGATGTATGCGCAGCGGGAAGACGTGGGTGCAGTGGGGGCGAAGCTATACTATGCGGACAAGACCATACAGCATGCAGGTGTGGTCGTCGGGCTGGGAGCGCACAGGACAGCAGGTCATGTCCACTATAAGCAGCATCGCCAGAATCTTGGCTATATGGGGCGTCTTTGCTATGCCCAGGATATGAGCGCAGTCACCGGGGCCTGCCTGATCGTGAAGAAAAGCCTGTATGAAACGGCGGGAGGCTTGGATGAGGAATTTGCCGTTTCACTGAATGATGTAGATTTTTGTCTGAGGCTGCGGGAGATGGGGTTGTTGAATGTCTTTACGCCCTTTGCGGAGCTGTTCCATTACGAGTCTGCGTCCAGAGGTCTGGATACAGACGGGGAGCGTGCACAACGTTATAACCGGGAGTCCGAAGCGTTCCGGAAGAAGTGGAAGACCTCGCTGGAAGCAGGGGATCCTTATTATAATGTTAATTTTTCCCTGGACAGAAGTGATTTTTCTGTGAAGGTACAGTAAAGTCCAAAGTAACTTTTCTCCGGGAGCACATCGACAAACCTTATCCCAACCTTGATTATTGCCGCATTCCATGTTAAAATAAAAACAGATTGTTCCAGGATCGGAATCAGGGAATCAGCATGGCAATTCCCGGGGA
>JAIEKC010000660.1:0-9078 GCA_029064505.1 Acetatifactor sp. | reverse complement strand
GTTCCGCGCCGGATATCGCGGGGCAGGATATTGCAAACCCTATTGCCACTGTCTTAAGTGCGGCTATGATGCTCCGCTACAGCTTTGATCTGGATAAAGAGGCGGATGCCGTCGAGGGAGCGGTAAAGCAGGTACTGGCGGATGGTTTCCGCACGGTGGATATTATGTCTGAGGGCTGCACCAAAGTGGGCTGCAGTGAGATGGGCGATCTGTTGGTTGAAAGGATCAAATAGAGGAGCACCGAAACAAAGAGATGGAACCGAAACAGGAGGATTAGCAGATGATGACAAGTGATAATGCGAGAGCCGGGATGCAGCAGGCTCCGGCGAGAAGCCTTTTTAATGCGCTGGGCTTCACCGAGGAAGAAATGAAGAAACCCATGGTAGGTATCGTCAGCTCCCATAACGAGATCGTACCGGGCCATATGAATATTGACAAGATCGTGGATGCCGTGAAACTGGGCGTTGCGGAGGCAGGAGGCGTTCCGGTAGTATTCCCCGCCATTGCAGTCTGTGACGGGATTGCCATGGGGCATGTGGGCATGAAATATTCCCTGGTCACCCGCGATCTGATAGCGGATTCCACCGAATGCATGGCCATTGCCCATCAGTTTGACGCCCTTGTGATGGTGCCCAACTGTGACAAGAATGTGCCGGGACTTCTGATGGCGGCGGCGAGACTGAATCTTCCCACCGTGTTCGTATCCGGAGGCCCCATGCTGGCAGGCCGTGTGAAGGGACAGAAGAGAAGCCTTTCTTCCATGTTTGAGGCGGTGGGCTCTTACGCCGCAGGGACAATGTCGGAGGAGGATGTGACGGAATTTGAGAATAAGGTTTGTCCTACCTGCGGTTCCTGCTCCGGTATGTACACGGCCAACTCCATGAACTGTCTGACGGAGGCTCTGGGTATGGGACTTCGCGGCAACGGAACCATTCCCGCCGTTTACTCCGAGAGGATCAAGCTGGCAAAGCATGCCGGAATGGCAGTCATGGAGATGCTGCGTCAGAATATCCGCGCCCGCGACATTATCACCAGAGATGCCATCATGAACGCTCTGACAGTGGATATGGCATTGGGATGTTCCACGAATTCCATGCTTCATCTGCCTGCCATTGCCCATGAGATCGGTTTTGACTTTGATATCAGCTTTGCAAACCCCATCAGTGAAAAGACGCCGAACCTGTGTCATCTCGCACCGGCAGGGCCCACCTATATGGAAGACCTGAACGAGGCGGGCGGCGTGTATGCGGTGATGAAGGAGCTGGCGGATATCGGACTTCTGAATACAGACTGTATGACGGTTACGGGAAAGACGATAGGTGAAAATATCGCCAATGCCGTGAACCGGAATCCCGAGGTGATCCGTACCGTGGATAATCCTTACAGCAGAACCGGCGGCCTTGCCGTGCTGAAAGGCAATTTGGCTCCCGACGGCTCTGTGGTAAAACGTTCCGCAGTGGTGGAGGAGATGATGGTACACGAAGGTCCTGCCAGAGTCTTTGACTGTGAGGAGGATGCCATTGCCGCGATCAAGGGCGGAAAGATTGTGGCGGGAGATGTGGTTGTGATCCGTTATGAAGGCCCCAAGGGCGGTCCCGGCATGCGTGAGATGCTCAATCCCACCTCCGCCATCGCAGGTATGGGGCTTGGCTCCAGCGTGGCGCTGATCACTGACGGACGTTTCTCCGGTGCGTCCAGAGGCGCTTCCATCGGCCATGTTTCCCCGGAGGCGGCGGTAGGCGGCCCCATTGCCTTAGTGGAGGAGGGGGATATCATCAGCATCAATATTCCCGAGCTTACATTGAATGTGAAGGTCTCCGAGGAAGAGATGGCTGAGAGGGCAAAGAAGTGGCAGCCCAGGGAGCCCAGGGTGACTACCGGATATCTGTCCAGATATGAGAAAATGGTTACCAGCGGAAACAGAGGCGCGGTACTGGAGATCTAGCGGGAATCCACGCAAAGCCTGCGAGTGACGGTTAAATGTATTATGGAGGATGGTTAAATGCAATTGAACGGTTCTGAAATTGTTGTAGAATGTCTGAAAGAGCAGGGAGTGGATACCGTATTCGGTTATCCCGGAGGCTCTATTCTGAATATTTATGATGCTCTTTATAAACACAGCAGTGAGATCCGCCATATTCTGACGAGCCATGAACAGGGGGCGGCTCATGCGGCGGACGGCTACGCCCGCGCCACCGGCAGGGTGGGGGTCTGTATGGCTACCAGCGGTCCCGGCGCCACCAATCTGGTGACCGGTATTGCCACCGCATATATGGACTCGGTTCCCATGGTGGCGATCACTGCCAATGTGACCCTTCCCATGTTGGGAAAAGACAGCTTTCAGGAGGTGGATATTGCCGGTGTGACAATGCCCATCACCAAACACAGTTATATTGTGAAAAACGTGGAGGAGCTGGCAAATATCCTGAGAAAAGCATTTGAGATCGCAAGATCGGGACGCCCCGGCCCTGTGCTGGTGGATATTACTAAGGATGTGACGGCTGCAGTCTGCGAGTACACACCCTGTGAGATCAGGAAAAACGAGAGGATCAGCCTTTCTTCATCAGAAGATTTTGCCAAGGTGGAGGAGTATATCAGAGAGGCCAAGAGGCCCTTCATTTATCTTGGAGGCGGTGCGATCCTTTCGGATGCCTGCGACGAGGTGGCAAAGTTTGCGGATCTTATCGATTCCCCCGTCTGCGATACGCTGATGGGAAAGGGTGGCTTTGACGGATACAGTGACCGTTATACGGGTATGATCGGTATGCATGGTACGAAGGCATCCAATCTGGGAGTCAGCGAATGTGACCTTCTGATCGCGCTGGGCGCAAGATTTTCCGACCGTGTTATCGGTAATCCCAGGAAGTTTGCCGAGGGAGCAAGGATCGTACACATTGATATCGATCCGGCGGAGATCAACAAGAATATCCGTGTGGATGCCAGTCTGATAGGAGATCTGAAGCTGATCCTGCAGACATTGAATGAAAATCTGAAACAACAGGATCACAGTGAATGGATGAAGAGAGTCAGGGAGCTGAAGGAGAAGTTCCCCCTGAAATATGACAAGGGGCAGCTTTCCTGTCCCTATGTGATCGAGACCATCGACAAGGTGACAAAGGGGGAAGCTCTGATCACTACCGATGTGGGACAGCACCAGATGTGGGCGGCACAGTACTATCACTACACGAAGCCCCGCACTTTCCTTTCTTCCGGTGGATTGGGAACGATGGGATATGGACTGGGAGCCTGCATCGGCGCACAGGTGGGTCAGCCTGACAGGATCTGTATCAATATTGCAGGTGACGGCTGCTTTCGAATGAATATGAACGAACTCGCCACAGCAGGCAGATATAATATTCCCATCATCCAAGTGGTCATCAATAATCATGTACTGGGCATGGTCCGCCAGTGGCAGACCCTGTTCTACGGCAAGCGCTATTCACAGACGGTGCTGAACGATAAGGTGGACTTCTGCAAGGTGGCGGAGGCGCTGGGATGTACTGCCATCCGAGTGACGACAAAAGAAGAGATGGAGCCTGCCATCAGGAGGGCTATCGACCTGAAAGCGCCGGTGCTGATCGAATGCGTGATTCCGGAGGACGACAAGGTATTTCCCATGGTTCCTGCGGGGGCGCCCATTGCCGAGGTGTTTGACGGAGATGATTTAAAGGAGTAAGGAACGGAAGCTCTAAACAAAGGGGTAGTTCTGCATAATATAAAAGTGCACAGCTGTTCGGGACCGGTTTTGGAACAATGCATATTTCCGGTGGCCGGGCCCGAAACAGGAAATGAGGGGAAACATGAAAAAATTGCGTCGATTTCTGGTCAAATTTTTCTTGTTTGGATTTTTTCTTACGGTGGCAGCCTTTCTCCTGCTGACATTTTATTATCAGAATAATTTCCCGGTAAATACATGGATCAACGGTGTCTACTGTACGGGGAAGTCTGTGGAAGAGGTAAATCAGGAGCTTTCTGCCGGGGCGGAGGCTCCTGTGATTCATATTTGGGACGAAGAGGGGAATGACTATCACATCGATCTTGCCGGGACCGATTACACGGCAGATTATACAGAGTCTCTGGAACGCTTTATCCACCAGCAAAATCCCCTGTCATGGCTGGAAAATCTAATGCTGCAAAAAGATCATACACTGTTGCCGAAACCGTTGATCGACGAGGATAAGCTGCGGCAGCTGCTTGATGAACTGGATCCTGTACGGCGGGAAGCGGACAGCGAGACGGATGTCAGGATCCATCTGTCCGAGGCGGAAGGCTGGGTGCTGGATAACGGATTGGAACACAGACTGGACACGGAGCTTTTTTTCCGGTGTGTGATGGAATGCGTGGCTGACGGCAGTTACGAGGTGGATATGGAACAGTCCGGATGTGTCTATGATCTGCCCCCCACGGCATGGCAGAGGACACTGCTTTCTCTCTGGGAAAAGGTGGATGCCTTTCAGCAGTGCGGTATCGTCTATGATATGGGAGACCGGATGATACCTTTGCGGGGAGGTATTTCGGCGGGCTTTTTGACGGTGGATCAGTCCGGCCTGCCTCTCCTGGACGAAGAAGGTGAGCCTGTGGTGGATCCGGAATGTATCAAAGCTTTTATCGGCGGGCTGGCGGAAGAGTATGACACCTACGGAAAAGAGATCAGCTTTCAGAGTACCAGAGGGGATGTTGTGCAGGTGCCCGGTAACGGCACCTACGGGACCACCATCGATCAGGAGACGGAGTTTGATTATCTGCTGGCAGCTTTGGAGGAGAACCGGGACGAGGTACACATTCCGGCATATTTGCAGCAGGGACTGGTCCGGGGAAAGAATGATATAGGGGATACCTATATCGAAGTGGATATGACCGAACAGAAAATGTACTACTATGAAGAGGGTGAACTCATCATTGAAACAGATATTGTAACGGGAAACACCGGCAGGAGAATGGGAACGCCTCAGGGAGTGAATTATGTCTACAATAAGCAGCGGAACAGAGTGCTGCGGGGACAGGGATATGCCTCCCCGGTCAAATACTGGGTGCCTGTAAAGGGCGCTATCGGGATCCACGACGCCAGCTGGCGTTCGGAGTTCGGCGGTGAGATCTATAAGACCAATGGTTCCCACGGTTGTATCAATACGCCCACGGAAATCATGGCACAATTGTATGATGCGGTGGAGATCGGTACGCCGGTGATCATGTTTTATTAACAGTTTCCAAAAAAAATTTAACAATGTAGTTGACTAAAGTAAATGAAGAGATTATTCTATACCTATGTTCTGAAAAAGGTTTAAATGTGTATACTTAAAGTTGAGGAGGATTATGAAATGTCCAGAGTGTATAATTTTTCCGCAGGCCCCGCAGTGCTTCCCGAAGAAGTGCTGAAGGAGGCGGCAGAGGAAATGTTGGATTACAGGGGAACCGGTATGTCCGTTATGGAGATGAGCCATCGTTCCAAAGCGTATGATACCATCATCAAGGAAGCGGAGGCCGATCTGAGGGAATTGATGAATATTCCCGATAATTATAAGGTGCTGTTCCTGCAGGGCGGCGCCAGCCAGCAGTTTGCCATGATTCCCATGAACCTGATGAAGAATAAGGTGGCAGACTATATTGTCACCGGCCAGTGGGCTAAGAAGGCTTATCAGGAGGCCTGCCTTTACGGTAAGGCGAATAAAATCGCGTCTTCCGAGGATGAGACCTTTTCTTATATCCCGGATTGTTCCGACCTTCCCATCAGCGAAGATGCGGATTATGTATACATCTGTGAAAACAATACCATTTACGGTACGAAATTTAAGACTCTGCCTGACACAAAGGGTAAGACACTGGTGGCCGACGTATCCAGCTGCTTCCTGTCCGAGCCTGTGGATGTGACCAAATATGGTGTGATCTACGGCGGCGTGCAGAAGAATATCGGACCGGCAGGCGTGGTTATTGTGATCATCCGTGAGGATCTGATCACAGAGGATGTACTTCCCGGCACACCTACCATGCTGAGATATAAGATTCATGCGGACAACGACTCTCTGTACAACACACCTCCCGCATACGGCATTTATATCTGCGGCAAGGTATTCAAGTGGCTGAAGGCAAAAGGCGGTCTGGAGGCCATGAAGGAGTACAATGAGAAGAAGGCGAAGATCCTCTATGACTTTCTGGACGGGAGCAGGCTGTTCAAGGGCACTGTCCGCAGGGAGGACCGCTCCCTGATGAATGTTCCCTTTGTGACCGGGGATGCGGATCTGGATGCCAAATTTGTAAAGGAAGCAAAGGAGGCCGGTTTCGAGAACCTGAAAGGCCACAGAAGCGTGGGCGGCATGCGTGCCAGCATCTACAATGCCATGCCTATGGAAGGCGTGGAGAAGCTGGTTGAGTTCATGAAAAAGTTTGAGGCGAAGAATCTGAAACAGGAATGATCCGACACAACGGTTTTCCGATGGAGGTTCCTGATACGGAGAACCGGATCCAGGAGCGGGAACAGAATGATCTGACGGGGGCTACCGGAGATTCGGGCCGGCATAACGGGCCGGCTGACGGATATCCGGTGTGCCGGGAGTCAACAGAAGGAGAAAAATATGTATAAAATAAATTGTCTGAATCCAATTTCCAGATTCGGTCTGGACAGCCTGACAGAGGGCTATTGTCTTACAGAGAATGTAGCAGAGGCGGAAGGCATCCTGGTGAGAAGCGCCGCCATGCATGATATGGAGCTGCCCGACAGTCTTCTGGCAGTGGCGAGAGCCGGTGCGGGTACCAACAATATTCCTCTGGATAAGTGTGCGGAGAAGGGTATTGTGGTATTTAATACTCCCGGTGCCAACGCAAACGGTGTAAAGGAGCTTGTTATTGCGGGTATGCTGCTTGCTTCCCGCGATGTCATAGGCGGTATTGAATGGGTTAAGGGCTCTGCGGCCGACGAGAATATTGCGAAGGCTGCCGAGAAGGAGAAGAAGAAGTTCGCGGGAACGGAGATCGAGGGCAAGAAGCTCGGTGTCATCGGTCTGGGCGCGATCGGTGCCAAGGTTGCCAACGCGGCCATCAGCCTTGGTATGGAAGTGTACGGCTATGATCCTTATCTGTCCGTCACTGCAGCATGGAGTCTGAGCAGTCAGGTAAAGCATGTGATCAATGTGGAAGATATCTATGCCCAGTGTGATTTTATCACCATCCATGTGCCTTTGCTGGATTCCACTAAAAATTCCATTGACGCGGAGGCTGTTTCCAAAATGAAGGACGGCGTTGTGATCCTTAACTTCGCAAGGGATCTGCTCGTTGACGAGAAGGCGGTGCTTGAGGGGATAAAGAGCGGAAAGGTGAGAAGCTATGTGTCTGATTTTCCCAATCCCGTCACAGCGGGACAGCCCGGCTGTATCGTGATCCCTCACCTTGGAGCAAGCACTGAGGAGGCAGAGGATAACTGTGCGAAAATGGCTGTGGAAGAGATGATGGACTATCTGGAGAACGGCAATATCCGGAACAGTGTGAATTATCCCGCGTGTGACATGGGTGTCTGCACCAAGGCGGGACGTGTGGCGATCTTCCATAAGAACATTGCCAACATGATCACGAAATTTGCCGCGGTATTCGGTGAGAAGAGTATCAATATCAGCGATATGATGAACAAGTCCAGGGGAGAGGTGGCTTACACCATGCTGGATGTGGAGACGGCTCCCACCGCCGATATCATTGAGGGGCTGGAAAGAATAGACGGTGTGTTCCGGGCAAGGATCGTGAAATAGCAGACAGCTTTTCTGCCAGCACAGACGATAAAATGGCAGAGGATGTGGGGAGACGGAAAGCCTGTCCGCCATAAGGGAATGTGTCCTGATCCTGCTGATCCGGGGTGGACAGATCGCGGATCAGGGCATACACCGGGAACTCATGGTGAGGGGGTGCAGCGTGAATATCAATACGTGTAGGAAAGAGTCTTTCACAGTGATCGGCAAAGAAGGCTCCACATCAGACGGTGAGGGGGGTATTCGGAAATTGTGGGATGACGCAAATTCTCATTTCGGGGAGGTTCAGCATGTGGCGAAAAAGGATGAAAACGGTAACATCTGCGGAATCTGGGGAGCTATGTCCGATCTTTCCCGTTCTTTTAAACCCTGGGAGGATGATTTCAGCAAAGGGCTTTATCTTGCCGGAGTGGAATGCATTGATGATGCGGAACCACCGGAAGGATGGACGAAATGGATCATCCCCGGTTACGAATATCTCTATGTGGAATGTGGCGACGGCAATACATTCCCTGAAATGCTGGAATATTTGAAAACGAACAGTATTACGCTGGCGGGGGCGGTACATGATTTTACCTGTCCCCGGACAGGAAAACAATATATGTTTTTCCCGGTCAGAAAGCTTTGACACTTTTTTGGAGTGCGTGGCAATGCATCGCCTAGAAATTTTAACGATGCAATGATGCGAAACAGGCGGTTCACAAGTACGGTTTTTGACTGGATGTGCCAGAGCGTGCTTGAAAAATCATTCCCCCGGTCTGCACGCCCCACTTCGCGGCCTGCTGCGCCCCAATTTGGTCACCGCAGTCCCACTACGCCTCCCCAATTGGGTCTTGCATCCCGCAAAGTGTGACGCACACCCCGGAGAAAGCATTTTTCAAACACGCTCTAGCGGAACAGCAGCGGCATACCACCGTCGTTTCCGTCATTCAGATCTACCAGACTGTCCTCCAGTTTCTTCTGGGCGGAGCAGGTGGCTTCGCTCTGCAGATCCATGTACAGGATGAACAGATCTTCCATGCTCATGTCCTTTTCCCTGGCGATCTCTTCCATAATGGGTTTCAGCTTCTCTAACTGTTGGGAGACGGGAACCTTCTGGGGATCGATTTCGCCCAGAGCGCTTTCCGCATAGGAATTGATCCTGGCTAAAAGTTTCTTGTTTTCTTCAGTCATATTATTTGATCCTTTCTGTTTCCGCCACTTGAGCGGTTCAGTCATGCCCCTGATAAATCCCGGGAACTGTTATTATCTTTTTCATAATTTTAACACCTGATGCTTGATATGTATAGTTTCTTTTGTTAAAACAAGAATAACTGTTCGCAACCAACCTCGAAAACACTGCATACGT
>JAIEKC010000066.1:0-1702 GCA_029064505.1 Acetatifactor sp. | reverse complement strand
CGAACACGCAAATGCTTATACGAAAGACCGAGCGAGTTGTCTAACAAAGCGAGGTGGGAACACATGAAGAGAGCAGTATATCCCGGAAGCTTTGACCCGGTTACATACGGACATCTGGATGTCATCAGACGTGCGGCGGAAATCTTTGATGTCCTTATCGTCAGTGTTTTGAATAATAAGGAGAAGACACCGTTGTTTTCTGTGGAGGAACGTGTTAAGATATTGGAGGAGGCTACAAAGGATATCCCCAATGTACAGGTGGACAGTTTCAGCGGATTATTGATCAATTATGCCGCTGAGAATAATCTTCATGTGGCTGTGAGAGGACTGCGCGCTATTACCGATTTTGAATATGAGCTTCAGATTGCCCAGACGAACCGCCTGCTTTCCAAGGGAAAGCTGGATACCATGTTTCTGACTACCAGTCTGGAATATGCTTATCTCAGTTCCTCCAGCGTGAAGGAAATCGCCTGCTTTGGCGGTGATATCAGCCAGTGTGTCCCTGACTTCGTGGCTGATTTGATTTATGGGAAATATCAGATCAAAAGGTGAGGAGAGTGGAATGAGCAGCAGAATTGAGCAGTTAATTGACGAATTAGAAGAATACATTGAAAGCTGTAAGCCCAAGTTCATGTCCAATTCAGAGATCATTGTCAATAAGGATGAGATTGATGAACTGTTGCGTGAGCTGCGGATGAAGACTCCAGATGAGATCAAGCGCTACCAGAAGATCATCAGTAACAAAGAGGCCATATTAAATGATGCCAGGGCAAAGGCAGAGGCATTGATCAATGAGACTAACGTCAAGACCAATGAACTGATCAGCGAGCACGAGATCATGCAGCAGGCCTATGCACAGGCCAACGAAGTGGTGTCCATGGCATCCAAGCAGGCACAGGATATACTGGATAAAGCGACCATGGAGGCAAATGAATTGAAAATACAGGCTGCCAGATATACGGAGGAGCAGCTGGCCGGACTGGAGAATCTGATCCTTTCAGCCATCCAGTCAGCAGGCGGACACTATGAAAATCTGCTGGGTTCCCTGAATCAATATAAAGAGGTGATCCAATCCAACAGACAGGCATTACAGCCTATGGATGACCTGGATGATCCTATAAACGCTTCCGGGAATGGCAGTGGGATCGATCTGATCTGATGTGGCGTCAAATTGGGTGTCTCAAACGATCAGAAATTTATTTCAGGAACAGAAAGTGAAGAACCGGTTTTCGTAAGGAAGCTGGTTCTTTCTTAAGTCAAAGACCCGCAGTGAGTCTGCGGGAATAGAGAGATTGCTTTTAGGAGTAGTATGATTAAACATTTCTTGCAACGATATGCCATACTGGCTGTCGTCGTTTTACTGCTTTTATCCCCTGTGAAGGCAGAAGCGGCTGCCAGATTGCAGGATACGGGAGACAAGCTTGTCATTGTCATTGATCCGGGACATGGTGGGGACAACAGGGGAACGATTGAGAACAATCATGAAGAAAAATTCATGACCATGACTACCGCGCTGGCAATGTATAATGAATTATTGAAATACGACGGTGTGGAAGTTTATCTGACCAGAACGGAAGATGTGAAGATGTCTCTGGCGGAACGGGCGGAATTTGCCGCAAGTGTGGATGCCGATTTTATGTTCAGCATTCACTATAACGCTTCGGCGAACCATGAGTTGTTCGGCTCCGAGGTGTGGGTATCT
>JAIEKC010000659.1:0-1959 GCA_029064505.1 Acetatifactor sp. | reverse complement strand
GAAACCCGAAAAATACGGGCAGAAACCCGAAAAATACGGGCAGAAACCCGAAAAATACGGGCAGAAACCCGAAAAATCAAAGATTTTTCGGGTTCGCTTCGCTCGTCAAATGGATGAACAGACATCTGCGCGAGCAAGCTCGGCAGATGTCTGTTCATCCATTTGACTCTGCCCTTTGCGGACATTATAGCATAAAGCAGGCAAAAATAAAATTATTTTTTCCTGCTTTATCCTTTTGCATCTTATTTGCCCATTATTTCATCTTCCGCCGTCTCCGAGAGACGCAGCGTCACTTGATCTCTTTCGCTGCCTTCTTTGCCCGGATTCAACTATAATGCTCATCTGATGAACCTCTTAATTATTTGCTTCCGGTTATCTCACGCAGTCTTGCAACCTCTTCCTCCTGCTTCAACAGCTTCTCCTTTGTCAGAGGATAAAATGCTCCGAAAACGACTGCGGATACCACACATAATACCGCCGGTATTCCGATCAGGCACAGCATAATGACAGAATTGACTCCCTCAGGCTGTGCCATGGAAGGGTCAAGAGTAGAGTCAAAGTTAACCATTGCCAGAAGATAACCCGGTATCGCTCCCGCGACTCCCATGGAAAGCTTCATGATGAAGCTGTTCAGGGATGCGATCGCACCTTCCGCGCTTTTATGCAGATGTACCTTCACATAATCCGTATTATCCGCCTGAATGATATAGATCAGCGGGGAGACAAAGCCGCTGCCTATTCCCAATGCCACATAGGAGATCACAAGCAGCGCTATGTTCATCGGATCGATAAATCGGATCAGTGGAACCATGCCATAGACCGCAAGTCCAAAGGTAAACACCGCCTTCTTTCCGAATTTTCCCACAAATTTTGGCAAAAGAACCATCGGCAGTTGGATACGATCATTGTGACCAGTATCAATACACTGTATATTTTCAGGTCATGCAGGATATAAGAGAAGAAGAAACTCTCCACCGTCCCTGCTATAAATAAATTGCCCATGTAAAGAAGTATCGCCAGAAAGCTGATGATCACAGGCTTTTGCGCGATGATCCGGAACAGGTCTTTTACGGAATATCTGTCACTCGGAGAAGCCACCACCCGCTCCCTGACTCCGAGTCCTCCTGCCACGGAACAGATGATAACGATCGCACCAACAAGTGCGATCAGCACAATATAGCCTTCACGCTGACTGGTATCGCCGATGATCAGCGGGGCGATCATTGCGATCACTGTGGAGCCTACAGAATAGAAAAACCCCTTTAACGCACCAAGTTTGTTCCTCTCCTCAATATTTGTGGACATTACCGGCAGCAGACTGTTCAATGAGACATCCATCACAGGAAACAGTACGCCCAGCAGCAGGTAGGTGATATATGCGATCACAACCTTTCCCGCCGGCACCATCAGAGGGCCATACCACATCAAAAGGAAATTGATCCCGCACATGATGGATCCCACAATGAGGGATTTCCGGAAATGCCCGAATTTTGTAGTCGGAATGCGGTCGATCAGGAACCCGATAAAGGAATCATTCACCGCGTCGCAGATCCTTGCGATCAAAAATAAGGTAGCGCATACTGCCGGGTCTATCCCGCAGACCGTCACATAGAAGATCATCAGGTAGGTTCCTACCACTGTCTGAATCGGAATGTTTTCCAGATTCGCCAGGATATACGCAATTTTTTCTTTTATGGTTATTTCACTTTTCATCCTTTTACTTTCTTTTTCCCCGTTACCTGATGATCACGATATGTCCATTTCAAGATCGGGCTTACGCAATGATCCATCCCCCTCGTATAACGGATAGACGCGCTGTTCAGAACCCGGCAGATCAAGTCTGGAATATACGAAAACACACTGTATTTTCAAGTCCGGTCTGAACGTTTACAAATATTTTATATGGCATATGGAGAAAAATATAGCAACAAATAAGACATGCACGGCATGATTTCAGAC
>JAIEKC010000658.1:0-10577 GCA_029064505.1 Acetatifactor sp. | reverse complement strand
GGTAGGCACATCCAGACACCCCAGCATATTCATTAATGTGGACTTCCCGCTGCCGGACTGACCGATAATGGCAACATATTCCCCTTCGTCGATATTTACACTGACATGATCCAGTGCCCGCACCTCATTTTCACCGGGATTATAGACCTTACACACATCCCTGATTTCTACCAGTGCACCCATTGTTTTCCCCTTTCCCCTGACATTTTGTTTCTCTTCTGTATTACTGTATTGATACATTGTATATATAATACAACAAGATTCTTCGTATGGCAATATTTATATTAAAATTTTTAGAAAAATATTGCAGCCGCTTATTGATCCGCTCAATCTTAACAGTTCTGCGCAATTTCTAAATACTATATCAGCCATTGCTAAAAAGATTCTGCACAAATTTCTTAAAAATTTCTAAAGAAGGAGCGTCCCTGCATATATGCTTTCGCTCCGGATAATAATATCACCTATCGTTCAATTGAGCAAGCATATTTTTTCACATGAATTCTATTTTATTATTTAGTTGAGCATTACTATTATAAAAGGAGGTATGCCGCATGGATGCTATAAAAAGAATCGATCAACTGATGGCGGAGCGCAACTGGACCGATTACAAGCTTTCTATCGAGTCCGGCCTGTCTTCCTCAACCATTGCCAATATACACCGCAGGAACACAATACCGTCAATCGCCACATTAGAGGCCATATGCCATGCGTTCGGTATATCTCTGTCTCAGTTTTTTGCAGATGAAAACAATAATATCGTTCAATTGAGCGACGAACAATATTCCTTTTTTAAGAAGTGGACCACTTTGACAAACGACCAGAAACAGATCCTTTATGCGCTGATCAATGAATTTAAATAAAGGGATCTGACCCTCGCGGCATTTGTCAAATATGCATTCCTGCAGACCCGCCTGGCTTATGGCCCGCAGGAATAAAAAAGCCCCTTTCAGGCGACAAGTGATCTTATTCATTTCACTTGTCTGCCCGGAAGGGAGCATATTATTCTGAACCGGTGTTCATCGATATTTCTCTTTTATCTTTTATGTCCCGATTTGATAATAGGACTTAAAGGTTTATAGATCAGCAATGTCACTATGGATACGCTGGTGCCCTTAATAAGATTCAAAGGAGCTACACATGCCGCCACAAAGCTGACTATGCTGCCTTCCTTTGCCAGGGGATTCACCTCAGCGCCCAAAGCGAGAAGCTGATCCAGCGGCATACCATACATTTTGGAGAAAGCCGGGAGCAGGTAGACGGCATTAAAAGCCGTGCCGAACACTGTCATGATCAGCGTTCCCGTTATACATGCAAAGACAGCGCTTTTCTTATTTTTCCGAAAAGCATAGATAACGGAAGCGGGAAGAATAAAGCTGCATCCTATCACAAAGTTAGCCAGATCTCCCACGAAGGCCGTGCTGGTGCCCTTGATCAGCAGTTTCAGCAGGATCTTTACAAATTCCATCATCACGCCCGCCGCGGGTCCGAAAGCAAAGGTTCCCACCAGAATAGGCAGTTCACTGAAATCCAGTTTGTAGAACCCCGGGGCAAAGGGCAGCGGGAAGTCAAACAGATGCAGGATCATGGCGATCGCGGAGAACATTCCTATCATTGCCACTTTTCTGGTGCTAAAAACAGGTTCGCTGATACCGTTCTTTTTCTGAGCCGCTTTCTCCAGCAGCACCGCCGCCACGAACATGACAACGATGATCGCCAGGAAGCTGAGCACATAGGCAAGGTTTTGAGTTACACTTTCAAATAATCCGTTCATATTTTCCTCCATTTCGCCGTTATGCGGCATTTTCTTTGCAGGAAAATTCTTCACCTGATGCGATCTTATTGCGTTCCGGGCAGCTGCAGCGCTAACCTTCTGACTCTGCTCTTTCATGAGCAGCCCGAAAGGCTTTGCCTTCCGGGCTCGCGTTGCTCGTCTTAAGATTATCACTGCATCTACCCTTGCAAGCAAGGCAGCTGCAGCGCTAATCTTCTGACTCTGCTCTTTCATGAGCAGCCCGAAAGGCTTTGCCTTCCGGGCTCGCGTTGCTCGTCTTAAGATTATCACTGCATCTACCCTTGCAAGCAAGGCAGCTGCAGCGTTAATCTTCTGACTCTGCTCATTCGCGCAAAAAAAAGCCTGAATCTTTGGATTCAGGGTTGCATTTTCGCATGGGTTATAGTTGATGTTCCGCTTCCGGTCATGCTGTCCCTGACAGTATGAGCAACAGATAACACGGATCACCAAAAATAACTGTTCTTCTTTCATCCAGACTATACTGTTGGTTTCGGACTTTCACCGAATCAGCCATGACATTCCAAGCCGTGCCGCAGACCGAAAATACGGATACAGCAGCATTCTCTCTTGTCACGGGTCGCGGACTTTACCGCCAGTAGGGAATCACACCCGACCCTGAAGAATTTCACCTATATTTACATGGAGTATTATAATGCTCTTTTATGTGGAAATCAAGGGGTTTTCGGGCTTTTTTCATAAATATCCTGTGTTGTTGTTTTTAAATAACACGTTTTATTTTCACATAACTCTTTATAAATCTACATATATCCGCTTGAAAATGGCGTAAATTCTTGCGCAACACCTTGATAATTGAATAAAGGCTTTACACTTTTCCATAGAACCGCTATAATGATTGTAGTAGCGATAAGTTGTATCTATCAAAAGGCGGTGGAAGGATGGTACAAGAAATGTCAGATAAAGAGTTAATTACAGTAACCATTGACCGATATACGGATTTGCAGCAGATCAAAAAGGCAAATGGCGGTCATGAAAATGAAATACTTGATTACTTAATCAAAGTAACCATTGCAAAGTTATCATCTTTAGGCGTGAATGTAGAAGATATAACACTTTAACCACAACTGAACAGCACCCCGCAAACCCAAAAGTGTAAAATATCAATTGAATTATCAATGGTTTTACACTTTTTCGAATTAAAGGCATTCAAAAGTCAATATGCGAAACAGTGACAGACCAGATCATTATTGTATCCCTCTATCGAATATGGCAGAATATCCTCCGTCATATCAGAACAACGCAGGGATAGCCTGATGTTGTTCCTTTACCTTAAAACTCAGATCATCTGTTTATCATCCTCCACTCCTGTTTATATCCGGCAAAGCACTATACAGTATATCATCAACATTTCCATCTTTGAGCGTATCATTCAATGCTTTTGTCATCACCATCCAAAATCATCCGGCACAAACAGGCACCCCGTCCGTCCTCTGTGATATGATCTTTCTATAAATAGAAACAGGAGGCTGTCGGAAATGCAATTTGTCCGCAATATATTGTTGTTCCCACAAATGTTTCAAACAATATATTGAGTATATCACATCATTTTCCGATAGTCCCCCGCACTTTACCGCACATGACATTATGCTGCTGCCCATTCTTAAAACCCGGACGAAAGCCGACTCGGGAATCTGTCGCTCCGGATCACTGGGCCATGGCATTTCCGGTGTACAGCTGATAATATTTACCCTTCTGCTCGATGAGCTGGTCATGGGTTCCTTTCTCAATGATGCGTCCCTGTTCCAGAACGATGATACAGTCGCTGTTCTTGACGGTGGAAAGTCTGTGGGCGATAACGAAGTTAGTCCTGCCTTTCATCAGCGCATCCATCCCCCGCTGTACCAGCTTCTCTGTTCTGGTGTCAATGGAACTGGTAGCCTCATCCAGGATCAGCACCGGCGGATCGGCAATGGCTGCTCTGGCAATGGCAAGAAGCTGTCTCTGTCCCTGGCTCAAATTTGCGCCGTCGCCATGGAGCATGGTATCATAACCGTCCGGAAGACGTCGGATAAAACCGTCCGCGTTGGCCAGCATAGCCGCCCTCACCACCTCTTCCTTGGTGGCATCCAGCTTTCCATAACGAATATTCTCCATAACCGTTCCCGTAAACAGATGCGTATCCTGCAGAACAATTCCCAGGGAGCGCCGCAGGTCGTCCTTCTTGATCTTGTTGACATTGATACCGTCATAGCGAATCTTTCCATCCTGAATATCATAAAAGCGGTTGATCAGATTGGTGATGGTAGTCTTTCCCGCACCAGTAGCCCCTACAAAGGCGATCTTCTGACCCGGTTTCGCGTACAGCTCAATATCGTGGAGGATCATCTTTTCATCATTGTAGCCGAAATCCACATGGTCAAAGACCACATCTCCCTGCAGTTCCTGATAGGTAGTGGTATTGTCAGCCTTATGGTAATGTTTCCATGCCCAGAGACCGGTTCTCTCCTTACTCTCCGTCAGTTCTCCCCTGTCATTTCTCACAGCGTTCACCAGCTCCACATAGCCCTCGTCCACCTCAGGCGTTTCATCCATTAATTTAAAAATACGGTCTGCGCCGGCCAGTGCCATGATAATACTGTTAAACTGCATGCTGATCTGGTTGATGGGCATGCTGAAAGATTTGTTCAGGGTCAGAAAGCTTGCCAGATTGCCGAGGGTCAGCCCCGACACACCGGTGATCGCCAAGATACCGCCCGCCACCGCACAGATCACATAGCTCAGGTTCCCCAGCTGAGCATTTACGGGCCCCATGACATTGGCGAACTTGTTTGCCCGGTATGCACTGTCGCATAACTGGTCGTTGAGCTCATTGAACTGAGCCAGACTCTCTTCCTCATGACAGAATACCTTTACCACCTTCTGGCCCGTCATGGTCTCTTCAATACAGCCGTTCAGCTTACCCAGATCCCGCTGCTGTGCCAGGAAGAAGCGGCTGCTCTGAGACCCGATCTTCTTTGCCGCCAGAATCATGATGCCTACCATCAAAAGCGTGATCAGTGTCAGCGGAATATCCAACACGATCATGGACACCAGCGTGCTGACCACCGTAACCGCACTGTTAAGGAACTGGGGAATACTCTGGCTTATCATCTGCCGCATGGTATCGATATCGTTGGTGTACAGGGACATGATGTCACCGTGTGCATGGGTGTCAAAGTATTTAATGGGAAGCGTCTCCATCTTCTCAAACAGATCGTCGCGGAGATTCTTCATGGTTCCCTGCGTAATGCGGATCATAAGCCTGGACTGGGTAAAGGATGCGACCACCCCCAATCCGTAAAAGCATGCCACTCTGGCGATCGCTCCTGCCAGCGGGCCAAAATCCGGATTCTGATTCCCCAGCATGGGCACAATATAATCATCGATCAGGGTTCCTATGAACAGTGTCCCCTGCAGGGTACAGAGCACTGTTGTAAAAAGACAGATTACTACCACGATCCACTGGATCGCATAGTCCTTAAATGTATAAGCAAGCATCCTCTTTAACAGCTTGCCGGGATTCTCGATCTTAGGCCTGGGACCTCTCATACCCCGGGGACCGGGGCCCTGATTTACCTTCGGTTTTCTCTCCTCTGCCATATTAAAACCTCCTGTTCAATTGCCCCTGGCGGCAATTTGTTCCGTCTCTCCACTTCCGCGTTCTTTCTGCGGAAAGTGATGTTCATGAGTCTGAAATTCCTTCTATGTACCTTTAGGTACATTTCTCTTATCGTTCCGGGACTGTATTTATTCATCAAAGTCTCCGCTTCCGCTGGTCTGGGATTCGTAGACATCACGGTAAATCTCATTGTCTGCAAGCAATTCTTCGTGGGTGCCGAATCCGTCTATCTGCCCCTCGTGCATCACAATGATCCTGTCAGCATGCTCCACACTGGATACACGCTGGGCAATGATCAGCTTGGTGGTTCCGGGGATCTCCTCCGCGAAGGCCCTTCTGATCTTCGCATCCGTGGCAGTATCTACCGCACTGGTGGAATCATCCAGGATCAGAATACGGGGCTTTTTCAGGAGAGCTCTTGCAATACAGAGTCTCTGCTTCTGTCCGCCGGATACATTGGTACCGCCCTGCTCGATATAAGTATTGTAACCCTCAGGCATCTTCTGTATAAATTCATCGGCACAGGCCAGCTCACAGGCGTGCCTGCATTCTTCCTCGGTGGCTTCCCTGTCACCCCAGCGCAGATTCTCCAGAATGGTTCCGGAGAACAGCACATTGTTCTGGAGCACCACTGCCACCTGATTTCTCAGTGCCTCCATATCATAATCCCGGACATCCACGCCGCCTACCAGAAGCTTTCCTTCCGTCACGTCATAAAGCCTGCTGATCAGATTGACCAGACTGGACTTGGCGCTTCCGGTACCGCCGATAATACCGATGGTCTCGCCGGCCTTGATATCCAGACTGATATTTTTCAACACAGGATCTCCCGCACCTTCCTTATAGCTGAAGGATACCTTGTCAAACTTGATGCTGCCGTCCTTTACGTCATAAATAGGTTTCTCCGGATTTGCCAGATCGGGCTTTTCATTTAACACCTCACAGATACGTCTGGCACTGGCTGCGGACATGGTGATCATGACGAAGATCATGGACAGCATCATCAGGTTCATCAGAATATTCATACAATAAGTCAGAAGACTCATCAGCTGTCCCGTAGTCAGTTCATCCTGCACTACCAGATGGGCGCCGATCCAGCTGATCAGTATGATACAGGTATAGACGGTAAAGTTCATAACCGGTGCATTCCATGCAACGATCCCCTCCGCCTTACAGAAAATATTGTAAATATTTTCACTGGCCTTCTTGAATTTCTTATCTTCATACTCTTCACGGACATAAGCCTTCACCACACGTATGGCGGACACATTCTCCTGAACGCTCTCATTCAGGTCGTCATACTTGGGGAACGCCTGGGTAAAATATTTCATGGCATTGGATACGATCACCGCAAGAATGCCTCCCAGGATAAGTACCGCCACAAGGTAAATGCTTGCCAGCCTGGGACTGATGTAAAAGGACATACACATGGCTATGATCAGGCTGAAAGGCGCACGCATTGCCATCCTCAGGATCATCTGATAGGCATTCTGCATATTGGTCACATCGGTGGTCAGTCTGGTCACCAGACCGGATGTACTGAACTTATCAATGTTGGCAAATCCGAAAGTCTGTATGTTTTCATACATTGCCTTTCTCAGATTTCTGGCAAAACCGGTGGACGCCTTTGCGCCGAACACCCCTCCTCCGATTCCAAAGGAAAGACTCAGAATCGCCGCCAAAACCATCAGTGCTCCCACCTGATAAATATGTCCCATATCTCCCTGATTGACACCGTCATCGATGATGGACGCCATCAGCAACGGGATGATCATTTCCATGATAACTTCCGCTATCATGAAAACCGGGGTCACCAGCGAAGCCTTTTTAAACTCCCTGATCTGTGCTCCAAGTGTCTTTAACATAAATACACTTCCTTTCTGATATTCTGTCTTATAACGAAACTCCCATACATCCGACCACACTGTCCTTCTCAAAAGTCCGGGGGTGCAGCTGATGCGCACAAAATAGTCAAAAGAATGCCCTGCATCCCGTTCTGACTATTCACTTCCGCATCCCGCCTCCATCTGTTCCAGATTGTCAAGCAGCTTCCCAAGCAGTCTGTAGAGCTCGGAAATTTCCTCCTCCGTTATCCCCTGCAGCATTCTCTTGTCCAGATACAGCATATGCTCTTCCACCTTTGCATGTCTCTCGCGGGCAGGCTCCGTCATTACAATGCGCTTCAATCTGGCATCCTTATCCTGACTTTTCCTCACAATGAGTCCGTTCTTCTCCATTACCTGAAGAGTATTGGTTGCTGTGGCTCCGGAAATGCGGAATTCCTTCTCGATGTCTCTCTGATACACCGGATCAAACTGATGATAAAACAGATATCCCAGAATACCGCCCTGCAGCTGGGATTGCGGTGCATTGTCGCATCTGGGAAAGCTTTTGTGGATCACTGTCTTGATCTGATTGTGGATCACACGCAATGTAAATGCAATAGATCTGCGCTTCTCCTCCGCCATAAGTATCCCTCCCTGCTGTTTTTGATGAGCAGACTCGAAAGTTTCCCTTTCGAATCCGCACAAATTAGTGTGCTAACTTTTATTGTTAGCACACTAACATTATCGCAGATAGAAATTTTTGTCAAGTACTATAAGGATTTTTATAATTCTTTTAGAAATACTTTAGAAAAAAGACTTACACTCACTTTCATCCTGCTTTGAAGCTTTCATCAGAAGACAGGTCATCGGATCAGAGTCATAATCTCCTTCCACTGTGTTTTCGCGTCATAGCTCTCCAGCGCATCAAACACCTTTTGGACAAAGGAAATCTCTGTCTCCAGCATATCCGCAGTCTCCACAGTGGTACAGTTTTTCTTTTTCTTCTTTGCTATCTGCCCGATCAGACTCTTTAATTCACCCTGAGTGATTCCCTGCTGAACGCCCTTCTCAATTCCCTTCTCAATTCCCTGTCGGATTCCTCTATTGATCCCAATATCGATCAGATCCATGCTTAACGCCTCCCATTCCTCAGATTTCTTTGTCTCCGTCACAATATGGTCTAATTTCAACAGCCGATTATCTTTTACAGTAATATCCGGATTATTGATATCCGTCTTTTTCATATATTGCAGCAGACTTACCAGTTCCCGGGAACCATTGCGACTAGTCATATTCAAAAATATCTTTGTCGTTCCGTCCTCCAACTTCAGTCCCTTTACTTCCTCGCACTGCTCCGTAAAAGTATATTTGGCAAAGTCCTTTTTAAAGATATCATCCTGCGTAATGAAAATGATCGTGCTGGAGGGAAGATTCCGGTATTTCGTCCTCTTACCGGATTTTAAAGCAGGAGCATCCATCAGACTCTGATAAAAACGGGTCCTCTTCGGCATGGAATCCTGATGGGACTCATTCTGCATCTCCATGTCAAACTGCCTCCCATCCCCAGACACTGCCCATACGTCAAGACGGATCGCACGCTTCCCGCTTTTATTCAGAATGACCTGCTCCACCTTGATCTCTTTCAATTGTATATTCTTTTCACCCAAAATGATACTCAGGGTATTGCGATATGCCGTCTTGTTCTTCATGACAGTGAGAAACAGGGCAAAATCGCTCAGATTCGTCTCCAGTTCTTCACAACTCTCCGGCTCCGGATCTTTCGAAGGTTCCGGTTTCCCCGGATTTTTCGAAAGATCCGGTCTCTCCATACTTTCTTCATTTGTCATGCGTATTCCTTTCCGCAGGAACATGCCGCTGCCGTTCCTGCCATTCAGTTAATAGGGTAATTCGTGGCAGAAACTGCCTGACGTGTAAACATCACACGATGAAAAGATCATGGAATCTTTTGTAAGACAAATGTTACCATGTAATTGTTTTATTGTCAAGTTGTTATTTTCATATCAAAGATCAAACGGTATCCGTTCAGCCCTCTCATTCATAAGGATATGGACAAGAACCGCCATTTGGCTTCATGGGAGGGCGCTCCGCCCGTGCAGCAATTCATTTCACAAACCCGCCCTCCTGCAGCCTCTGAAAGAAAGCCTCCAACTGCTCAGCCGTTATTTCCCCGCCCATATCCGCATCATCCTTTGTATCCGCCTTCTTCCTCCTCTTTTCCGAGCGCATATCCCGGATCATCATCCTGGCAAAATCTCTCACCAATCTCCAGTATTCATATTCCATATCCCCGATATGCTCTGTAAGCTCTTCCCCAAGCAACTCTTCCATTTCAGGCGTTATATGTAAGATAAATACGGCTCCGTCCTCAAATCTCCTGATCACAAAATATTTTATGATCAGACTGCCGTCCTTTTTCTTTGTATACATCAGATACGCTCTCAGAACATCGGAAATCCCGGGATCACCCGGCGGAAGTAAAATCTGTAACATATGTATACCTCCCCTTTCCAATATTTCTGTCTCAAAATCCTTATTATGATAGGGATAGGGCACACCGTCATCTTCACATAAAGTCTGAAACATGTCCCGCACCAGTCTCTTATTTTCCTGAAATAACTGTTGGAAAAACCGGCTGCTCTCTTCTTCCGTTCCTTTATAGAGCATTTTGGGGATCAATTCCTCGAACAGCTCCTGTCTCAGGTAATCATAATAGCTGTATTTTTGTTCCATAGTACCTCTCCTTCTCTTATGTCAAAAATTCGTGCCGTCAAATAGCCGTCAAATAGGTTTTTGACCCTCGATCAGCAGTATAATAGGACTGTGAGGGACTGATGTTGTATGCCCGTACCAGCTCATCCGCCAAAAACGATTTAACGTAATTTCATTATAGATTGTTCACAATCCACTATATAATTAATACACCTTTTTTCATTATTTGTATAGTGTAAAATTATACAGTATACCTATGTGCACTTCCCATATAAGAAATATTCATTCTTTTATAGACTGTTTATAATGTATTTGTACAGGCGATATACATATGAGACATTTACATTTAAGAATCAACGAATTACCGGAAGAAAAAATATAAGCAAGACCAGAATCTGTAAAGATCGCGATTTGCAGAGAGGAAATTTTAACAGGTATTGCCGTGACGAATTTCAAAGAGTTGACGCCCATCTTATCGAACGTTTATGCGAATATTTTCAATGCGACATTGCCGATTTACTGGAGTTCAGGGAAAAATAAGATAGAGAAGGTCCAAGTGACCGTATTTCTCAAACACGTTCCAGTACTTATAAAAGGATCCGCAGGTACAAAA
>JAIEKC010000657.1:0-3859 GCA_029064505.1 Acetatifactor sp. | reverse complement strand
TATTTTGCCAGACGAAGCTTGTTCTGATACTTGATCTCCATAAACTCCTTCTGTGCTTTCTTATCCTCTGCCAGGGGTTTGATCTTGCTGATCTGGGGCAGATCCGTGATCCAGCCATCACCTGCCTTGGAGGTAACCCAGTCAGCCAGCAGGGGATTTCCGTGAAGCAGGAAACGTCTCTGAGTGATACCGTTAGTCTTATTGTTAAAGCGCTCAGGGAACATCTCGTAGAAGTCCTTCAGCTCTTCCTTTTTCAAAATATCCGTATGCAGTCTTGCCACACCGTTCACGGAATAGCCCGCCACGATGGCCATATGCGCCATCTTCACCTGTCCGTCATACAGGATCGCCATCTTGCGGATCTTCTCCTGTACATCCACGCCATACACATGGTTATACTTTTCCTCAATCTGCAGGATAAATCTGCGGTTGATCTCCTCCACGATCTGATAGATTCTGGGAAGCAGCCTGGAGAACAGATCGATCGGCCATTTCTCCAATGCCTCCGCCATAATGGTATGGTTGGTATAAGCGCAGGTCTTTGTGGTGATCTCCCATGCCTCGTCCCAGGACAGATGATACTCATCCAGAAGGATCCTCATCAGCTCGGGAATTGCCACGGTAGGGTGGGTATCGTTCAGCTGGAAGGTAACCTTCTCGTAGAAATGATGGATATCGTCATGTTTTCTCATGTACTTCTGAACCGCTTCCTGCACGGACGCAGAGATAAAGAAATACTGCTGTTTCAGGCGGAGCTCCTTACCTGCATAATGATTATCGTTGGGATACAGAACCTCCACAATATTTCTCGCCAGATTCTCCTGCTCCACGGCCTTGCGGTAGTCACCCTGATCAAAGGAATCCAGCTTGAAGCCCTCCATGGGCTCGGCATCCCAGATACGCAGGGTATTGACGATTCCATTGTCATAGCCCACAATAGGCAGGTCAAAAGGTATTGCCCTGACCGCCTGATAGTCCTCCTGTGAAAAATGGGCAATGCCGTTCTCGTCATTGTACATCGCCACATAGCCGCCAAACTTTACAACCTTTGCATACTCCGGTCTGCGAAGCTCGAAAGGATTGCCGTCAGCCAGCCAGTTATCGGGTACCTCCACCTGATAACCGTCCCGGATCTCCTGCTTGAACATACCGTAACGATAACGGATCCCGCAGCCATAAGCGGGGTAGCCCAGGCTTGCAAGGGAATCCATGAAGCAGGCTGCCAGACGTCCCAGACCGCCGTTGCCCAGCGCTGCGTCAGGCTCCTGATCCTCCACCAGATTCAGGTCAAATCCCAGCTCCTCCAGAGCTTCCTTCACCGGCTTTGAGGCCTGAAGGTTAATGATATTGTTGCCCAGAGCACGACCCATCAGGAATTCCATGGACATATAATATACCATCTTGGGATCTTCCTTCTCATATGCCTTCTGAGTCTTGATCCAGTTCTCTATGATCTGATCCTTGATCGCCAGAGATGCCGCCTGAAAAACCTGCTGCGGCGTTGCATCGGACATATCCTTGCGGTAAAGAGTCCTGACATTGTACTCCACACTTCTCTTGAACAGATCCTTATTAAATTTTAACTTGTTCTCCGTATTCTCCCTGACTTCCACGGCCTCTTTGCTCTCCGCTTTTTCCTCGGCGGGAACCGCAGAATTCTTTTTGAAAACAGTATTCTTCATTTTCGTCTCCTTATCTCCTTTTCTCGGTTTCAGGCTTTCGCCTGTGCTGCTCACACATTGCAAACACCCCTCACACTTAAGGCAAATCTCACAAACGCCGGGCACTCCCTCTCCGGGCAGGAATCACCCTGCGATCCGCCGGGGAATGATCCGGTGCAGCCTCATTCCGGGAACACTGTGTTCCGGAAATGCCGCCTCCGGGTAGTGCCACATCCCCTATTATAACAGATAATGGAAGATTTTCAAACCTTTTCTACAGCGATGGTCACAGATTCACCATTTACGTTCCATTCTCTGGAGACGGAATACTCCGCTTTGTCCGTCAATTCGTCCGCCAGAACCTTGCCGGAGATCACCTGACTGTTCTTCTGTGCCAGCGCGGACAGCTTCTCATTTCCGTTCAGGGATACACGGATATGATCCATCACCTCAAAGCCCGCGTCCTTGCGCATGGTCTGGATCTTGCTGATGATCTCGTAGACGAAACCCTCCTCGATCAGCTCTTCCGTCAGGTTTGTATCCAGCACAACCGTCAGTCTGTTATTCTCCTGGGATACATACCCCTCCTTCTGTGTCATGTCGATCAGCAGATCATCCTTTGTCAGTTCCACTGTCACGCCGTCCACCTCAAAGGCCAGCTTTCCATTGGTATTCAGGTCATCCATTGCAGCGTTTCCGTCCAGGGAAGCCAGCATTTTCTGAATGCCTCCCAGCTGCCTGCCATACCTGGGCCCCACAGTGCGGAGCTGGGGCTTGAAGGTATAAGAAGTAAAGTCCCTCACATCCTCCGTGAACACCACTTCCTTCACATTCAGTTCTTCCCTGATGATATCGGTATAGAACTGCTCCAATGTGAAATCCGCCTTGATATACATGCGGCTGATGGGCTGACGGTTCTTGATGGCCGCATCGTTACGGCAGGCACGGCCCATAGCCACCGCTTCCAGCACATCCTCCATGAAGTCTTCCAGTTCTCTGTCAATATACTTCTCCTCCGCCACAGGGAAATCACACAGATGGATACTCTCAGGCGCGGAAGCGTCAACGCTGCGCACCATGTTCTGGTAGATTTCCTCCGTCATAAAGGGCACCATGGGCGCTGCAGCCTTACAGATCGTCACCAGGGCGGTGTAAAGCGTCATGTATGCATTGATCTTATCCTGCTCCATGCCCTTTGCCCAGAAGCGCTCACGGCTGCGGCGCACATACCAGTTGCTCATCTCGTCCACGAAGTCCTGCAAAGCCTTCCCCGCCTCGGGAATGCGGTATTGGTCCAGATTGCCGTCCACCTCGCCGACCACCGTGTTCAGGCGGGAGAGCAGCCACTTATCCATGACAGACAGCTTATCGTACTCCAGTATATATTGCGATGCGTCAAATTGATCGATATTCGCATAAAGGATGAAGAATGCATAAGTATTCCAGAGGGTTCCCATGAACTTTCTCTGTCCCTCCATCACGACCTTGCCTGAAAATCTCTTGGGCAGCCAGGGTGCGGCACTGGTGTAGAAATACCACCGGATGGCGTCCGCGCCGTAGGTCTGCAGAGCCTCGAAAGGATCCACCGCATTTCCCTTGGATTTACTCATCTTCTGGCCATTCTCGTCCAGCACCAGTCCCATGACGATGACATTCTCATAGGGCGCTTTGTTAAATAACAGTGTGGACTCCGCAAGCAGGGAATAGAACCATCCTCTGGTCTGATCCACCGCCTCGGAAATAAACTGCGCGGGGAACTGCTGCTCAAAGAGCTCTTTATTCTCGAAGGGATAGTGATGCTGTGCAAAAGGCATTGCACCGGAGTCAAACCAGCAGTCGATCACCTCCGGCACCCTCTTCATGGTCCTGCCGCACTCAGGGCAGGGAATCGTGATGGCATCGATGTAGGGTCTGTGAAGCTCTACGGTCTTAGCTTCCTCGTTACCGCTCAGCCGATACAGTTCCTCACGGCTGCCCACAGAATGCAGATGCCCGCATTCGCACTCCCAGATGTTTAACGGCGTTCCCCAGTAACGGTTACGGGAAACAGCCCAGTCCTGAATATTCTCCAGCCAGTTGCCGAAACGTCCCTCGCCGATGGACTGAGGGATCCAGTTGATGGTATTGTTGTTCCGCACCAGATCATCCTTCACCGCCGTCATCTTAATGAACCAGGACTCTCTCGCATAATACAGAAG
>JAIEKC010000656.1:0-5963 GCA_029064505.1 Acetatifactor sp. | reverse complement strand
GAGATGGAGATGGAGGCGCCCGGCTGCTGGGATGACCCCGACCGCTCCAACAGACAGATGAAGGAATTGAAAAATCTGAAAGGTGTTGTGGAAGAATGCGATAAGCTTTCCGGCCAGTATGATGACATCCTGACCCTGATCGAGATGGGCAATGAAGAAAACGATGAGTCCATGGTGGCTGAGATCAGAGGAGAGATGGATGAATTCATCAGCGAGTTTGAAGAGCTGCGTATCGGAACCCTGCTTTCGGATGAGTACGACAAGAATAATGCGATCTTGAAACTGAATGCAGGTGCCGGCGGAACAGAGAGCTGCGACTGGTGCAGTATGCTTTACCGCATGTACACCAGATGGGCGGAGCGCAAGGGCTTTGCCCTGGAAGTGCTGGACTATCTGGACGGCGACGAGGCGGGCATCAAGTCGGTTACATTTCAGGTCAATGGCGAGAATGCTTATGGCTATCTGAAATCCGAGAAGGGTGTGCACAGACTGGTGCGGATATCTCCCTTTAACGCCCAGGGAAAGCGGCAGACTTCCTTTGTCTCGCTGGATGTTATGCCGGATATCGAGGAAGATCTGGATGTGGAGATCGACGAGAAGGATCTGCGGATCGATACCTACCGAAGCAGCGGTGCGGGCGGACAGCATATCAATAAGACGTCCTCTGCCATCCGTATCACACACATTCCTACGGGAACGGTGGTACAGTGTCAGAACGAGCGCAGCCAGTTCCAGAACAAGGATAAGGCCATGCAGATGCTGAAGGCGAAGCTGTATCTGCTGAAACAGGAGGCAAATGTGGAGAAGCTTTCCGATATCCGGGGCGAGGTGAAAGATATCGGCTGGGGAAATCAGATCAGGTCTTATGTCTTACAGCCGTATAAGCTGGTCAAGGACCTTCGGACGGATGTGGAGACAGGCAATGCGGACGCGGTGCTGGATGGGGCTTTGGATCCTTTCATTAATGGATATCTGAAATGGATCAATACGAAAGACAATACAGTTCAATAAAGCAGTAAAAATCCTGCGGGGGTCATCCCTCCGCAGGATTCATTATGTCCAAAAAGAAATAAGTGTAAGTCATCTGCATATAAGGATTCAGCCACAGGAATCCGATACCGAAACTCAGGATACACAGGATCATCATGGGGATGAAACTGAGCTGCAGATAGAACAGACGCCATTTGTTTCCTTTCATTACCCGAAAAGTAAGAGTCAGGGTGTCCCTGGCAGTACGGTCAGGATAGTCCAGCATCAGGTAAAAGACCTGCGACAGACCAAGCGACACAGGAACATACACGCAAAAACCAACAAGCATGACGATAATGGCAATATAGAGCATCTGTATATCGTGTGAGCGCAGGTAGGCGGACAGACAATACTGGCTGGGATACAGGCATATGGCATTGCACAATCCTACCGCCGCGGAAAGGATCAGGGCCTTTCCGGAATCTCTTTTAAATCCGTAAAACAGATTTCCGATAACATATGGCTGACCGCAGGCGATATTCAGGTAAAACAGGGTGATACCTGCCTGCAGGATGCCGAGAACAATGACGGCAACCAGACTGATTACTTCGAATATTATGTTTAAGACAGTGACGGTGGACATGGAATCTGTCAGTGCATAGGCCGTTGTCGTTGTCATATTGGCGATCAGGCTGATGAACAGGGTCACTCCGTTTGTGATCAGGCTGTACAGGAACAGAATCAATACGGCGGTGCCATATTTCCCCTGCAGCCCGTCCTTTGCCATATTTTTTAATTCATAAGGTTTCTTGTACTGCTTCATGAAATGCTCCATATGTCTGTTATTGTTGCCTCTTTTATCCCGCGCTGCGGACAATGAGACGTAAAATGCCGTTCCCGCATTTTCGGAAGGCCCGCGGAACTTTTAATGCTGTTTCAGACCGCGTAGTCCAGATTCATGCCGGCGTATTTGTCATGGTCGGTGGCCTTTAAATCCTTCTGGTAAGGATTGTCTTCGTTATAATATTTGATCTGAGTGCTGGTAGTGCCGCCGGACACGTAGCTCCGTCCGCATTCGGGGCAGACAGATGTCTGTATCGAGACTGTGGCGGACAGCACCTTACCGTTTCCGGTTGCGGCCTTGGAGTAAGCATTGGTGACATGCTCCTGCTCGTGGGAACGGACAGCGGAAGCCGCGCTTTCGGGAGAAATATGGGCGGGACTCTTGAAGGAAACCATCTCGTCAGAGCCGTCTTTATATTTGCGGTTCTTGCAGGTCTGGCATTCTTCCGTGGGATCTTTGATCCCCAGCCGTTCTTTGCGTTCTTTCTCCTGTTTGTTCCCGGCGCCGGGAAGGGCGATATCTTCCCGTCCGGAAGTGTTCCCGGCACGGGATGCGCCATAGCCCACAGGTTCCATATAAGAGTTGCCGTAATTATTTCCATAGCTGCCATTCAAAGATACATTCATCATAACAAGATCCTCCTGCTTAAGCCTTGTATTTGACCGCCCGGCACCGATTTCCGGCAGAGCGGTTTGTGACGATTTCGTTTCTATTCTGTTATATCGAATTCATATCCATAATATTCTTTCACAAATTCCGCAAAATCCATGCCGTACATCTGCTCGGTCATGGCGTCGATCTGGTTTCGGAAAACCGGGTCACGCATCATATCGGGCAGTGTATAGAAAGAGTAAATAAGCAGGGAGATTCCGGTAATGATCCCCATGACGGAGAAAACGATTCCTGTCATGGCAGTGCCGTTCATCCTCTTGCCTCTGCGATAGGTCAGCAGTGCGAAGAGGATACCCAGAGCGCCGAGGGGCAGTGACAGGATACCGGTGCAGCATGCCGTCACGGATAAAACGCCGCATATCATGGATGCGATCAGGAATCCCTGGCCGTAAGGACGGTGGGTGGGTTGATTATAATAACTGCTGTTGGAGGCGCTGCTGTTCCAGCGGTCATACTGCCGGTTATCGCCATTCTGGTTATAGTCCATGTATTCAAACTCCGTATTTCACCAAAATCATTCTCAGTATTTTCACTATATCATTTTATAAGGATTCTGTCAAAGGTAACAGATGTTCTTTATATGCGAAAACCATCTGTATGCTCCGGAATATGGTATTTCATGATTGCAGTGCAGGCATTTTTTGGGTATAATAGATTCAGCGTGAGAAACGCAAAAGGAGAAAGGTTAGGTTTTAGCTGTATGGACATTATTCTGAAGATCAAAGAAGAACTGAAGGTGGAGAAGTGGCAGGTGGAAGCTGCTGTCAAACTGATCGATGAGGGAAATACCATCCCCTTCATTTCACGATATAGAAAGGAAGTGACAGGCTCCCTGAATGACGAGCAGCTGCGCGATCTCCATGAGAGACTGCTCTATCTGCGCAATCTGGAGGAGAAGAAGGAGCAGGTGCTGGGCAGTATCGAGGAACAGGGAAAGCTGACGGAGGAATTAAAGGAAAAGATTCTGGCAGCTCAGACACTGGTGGTTGTGGAGGATCTGTACCGTCCTTACCGTCCCAAGAGAAAGACAAGGGCCAGCGTGGCCAGGGAGAAAGGGCTGGGTGGTCTGGCGGAGTACATATTGGCTCAGGATGCCAGGGTGCCGGTACTGGAGGAGGCCGAAAAATATGTTACTTCGGAAGATGTGGAAGCTGAAAAACAGGTAAAGAACGCCGAGGAAGCCCTGCAGGGAGCCAGGGATATTATTGCGGAGAGTATTTCCGACGAGGCGGATTACCGTATCTATATCCGTGAAATTACCATGGAAGAGGGCATTATCACCAGCACCGCCAAGGACGAAAAGACGGAAAGCGTCTATGAGATGTACTATAATTTTGAGGAGCCTGTGAAAAAGGTGGCAGGCCACCGTGTGTTGGCCCTGAACAGAGGCGAGGCGGAGAAGATCCTGACAGTAAAGGTGAATGCCCCTGTGGAGCGCATTTTGCAGTATCTGGCAAAGAAGACGCTTACTTCTGACAACGAATATACCACCCCCATACTGCGGGAGGTGATCCAGGACAGCTATGACAGATTGATAGCGCCTGCTATTGAAAGAGAGATCCGGAATGACCTGACGGAAAAGGCCGAAGACGGCGCCATTGCCGTATTCGGAAAGAATCTGGAGCAGCTTCTGCTGCAGCCGCCCATTGCGGGAAAGGTGGTTCTGGGATGGGATCCCGCTTTCCGTACCGGATGCAAACTGGCCGTGGTAGACGCTACCGGAAAGGTGCTGGATACCAAGGTTATTTATCCTACGGCGCCTCAGAATAAAGTGGAAGAGGCAAAGACGGAGTTAAAGAGACTGATCAAAAAGTATAATGTGGATCTGATCTCAGTGGGAAACGGCACTGCTTCCAGAGAGTCCGAGCAGGTTATCGTGGATCTGATCAAAGAACTGGACCGCCCGGTACAGTATGTGATCGTCAACGAGGCGGGAGCCAGTGTTTATTCCGCCAGCAAGCTTGCCACGGAGGAATTCCCCAACTTTGACGTGGGTCAGAGAAGTGCGGCATCCATTGCCAGAAGACTGCAGGATCCTCTGGCGGAACTGGTGAAGATCGATCCCAAGTCAATCGGTGTGGGACAGTATCAGCATGATATGAACCAGAAGAAGCTCAGCGAAGCTTTGAGCGGCGTGGTGGAGGACAGTGTAAATAAGGTGGGTGTGGATCTGAATACGGCTTCCGCATCTCTTTTGGAATACATTTCAGGTATCAATAAGACCATTGCAAAGAATATCGTGGATTACAGGGAGACAAATGGCCGGTTTACAGACCGGAAACAGCTTCTCAAGGTGGCAAAGCTGGGTCCCAAAGCCTATGAGCAGTGTGCGGGATTCATGCGCATTTTAGATGGCACCAATCCTCTGGATGCCACCAGCGTCCATCCGGAGTCCTATGAGGCGGCGATGAAGCTTCTGGATAAGCTGGGACTGACTATGGAGGATGTGCGTGCGGCGCAGAAGAAAGCGGCGGCGGATAAGGCGGCAGGAAAGAAAGCACCTGTTACTGAAAAGCAGCAGCCTCAGAAGAAACCACAGCAGAAGACCGTACAGATCCGCAATACCAACACTGCTATGGGCAAAGCTCTTGCGGCGGCCATGGGTGGTATGGTGCTGGACGGCGACGGCACAGGAAAGGGCAAAAATGGCAATAATGCCACAAAGGGAAAAGGTCAGGGAAGTGATGTCGTAAGCGGCGGTGTGTCTCAGGGTAGCATACGGGCAGGTGAAATACCGGATAAGGGAGCGGTAGCTGTTTCCAGTCTGGAGAAGAGGATTAAAGACAAGAAACTGCTGGCGGAAGAACTGGGAATCGGTGAGATCACTCTGACAGATATCCTGAAGGAGCTGGAAAAGCCTGCCAGAGACCCCAGAGATGATATGCCCAAGCCGATTTTACGCAGCGATGTGATGGATATGAAGGATCTGAAGCCGGGCATGGTCTTAAAGGGAACCGTGCGTAATGTAATTGACTTTGGCGTATTCGTGGATATCGGCGTTCATCAGGACGGTCTGGTGCATATCTCCCAGATCACCGACCGCTATATCAAGCATCCCCTGGAGGCTGTCAGCGTGGGCGATATTGTGGAAGTACAGGTGTTATCTGTGGATGTGCTCAAGAAGCGTATCAGCCTTACGATGAAGATCAAGGCGGTTTAAGGGCGGAAAACGATAAACAGATCAGTGCAGAAAGTATGCTGAAGAAGAGTGACTGTTTTGGGAGCCGTGTGCGGATAGAAAGTGAACCATTATACGGGATGTAATGAAGGCGGCCGGACAGAGACCATAAGATAAATGTCAATGCCCCGGCGGGTGAAAGCTTAAGGGTGTCAATTACTTTTCCGGGATATGCAGACTGGTTTTATTCAGGAGTGAGCTTTGGGGATAGAAGCAGGATTGTGTGTGGATGACAGGAGAGAAGAATGATTATAGAAAATGAATTTCCGATTCTGGAGTACAGTACTGACAGTAATGCAA
>JAIEKC010000655.1:0-1973 GCA_029064505.1 Acetatifactor sp. | reverse complement strand
CCCCAAATAAATTAATCGAGGAGGTTCAAAATTATGTCAGAATTAACTTTTGAACAAATGTTGGAAGATTCAATTAAGACAATACATTCAGGAGAGGTAGTCGAAGGTACAGTCATCGATGTCAAAGCAGATGAGATCATCTTAAACATCGGATATAAATCTGACGGTATTCTTACCAAGAGCGAGTATACCAATGATTCGAGCGTGGACCTTACGGCGGTGGTCAAGCCCGGCGACACAATGGAAGTAAAGGTCTTAAAGGTAAATGACGGTGAGGGACAGGTCGTTCTGACTTACAAGCGTCTTGCAGCCGACAGAGGAAACAAGAGGATCGAAGAGGCATATAATAACAGGGAGGTGCTGAAGGCAACCGTGGCACAGGTGCTGGGCGGCGGCCTGAGTGTTATCGTGGATGAGGTAAGGATCTTCATCCCGGCAAGTCTCGTTTCGGATACCTATGAAAAGGATCTGAACAAATACGCGGGACAGGAGATTGAGTTCGTGATCAGCGAGTACAATCCCAAGAGAAGAAGATATATCGGTGACCGCAGACAGCTCGTTGCGGCCAGGAAAGCGGAACTCCAGAGAGAACTCTTTGAAAGGATCCACGAGGGCGATATTGTGGAAGGAACCGTTAAGAATGTGACGGATTTCGGTGCGTTCATTGATCTGGGCGGCGCTGACGGACTGCTCCACATCTCTGAGATGTCATGGGGCAGAGTGGAACATCCCAAGAAAGTGTTCAAGGTAGGTGACCAGCTTAAGGTTCTGATCAAGGAGATCAGCGGCAATAAGATTGCACTTTCCCTGAAATTCGACGATGCAAATCCCTGGAAGGATGCTTCCTCGAAATATGCGGTAGGCAATGTTGTGACCGGTAAGGTGGCAAGAATGACAGATTTCGGTGCATTTGTGGAGCTTGAGCCCGGTGTGGATGCACTGCTGCATGTATCCCAGATCGCAAAGGAACATGTCGAGAAGCCTTCGGATGTATTGTCCACAGGCCAGGAAGTGACTGCTAAGGTTGTTGATTTCAATGAGACGGATAAGAAGATTTCCCTGAGTGTAAAGGCAATGCTCGTTCCGGAATATACGGAGGAAGAGGAGTCTGACGCGGATGTTGTGTCTGTGGATATCGATGCTGTGATCGCGGCGCAGAGCGAGGAAGACGCGGAATAAAAGTCAGGACGGTGGATTGCTATGGCATATGATTATGAATATTTTAAGAGGGAAATACTGGCGCTCACAACGATCGATCTGGACTGCTATAAAGAAAAGCAGATGAAACGCCGCATTGACACTCTGATCACCAAGCATAAAATAGAAGGATATGACAAGTATGTTGCAAAGCTGAAAACAGACAAAGATTTGTTTGATGAATTTGTGAGTTATATCACTATCAATGTATCCGAGTTTTACCGCAATCCCGAGCAGTGGAAGCTGATAGAATCGGATGTCTTCCCGGAGCTGATCCGGAAGTTCGGTAAGAATCTGAAGATTTGGAGCGCGGCATGTTCCACAGGCGATGAACCCTATTCACTGGTAATGGCGTTATCCCGACATGTGCCCCTGAGTAATATTAAGATATTTGCCACCGACCTCGACAAACAGATTATCGCGAAAGCCAAGGTTGGCGTATACAATGAGAAGAGTATCGCGTCTGTACCGGAGGATCTGAAGAAAAAATATTTTACCAAGGTAGGGCCTTCCTATAAGATTGCGGATGAGATCAAGGAGCGTGTCGAGTTTAAAGAACATAATCTGTTAAAAGATGATTATCCCAGGGATTATCATTTGATCGTCTGCCGGAATGTATTGATCTATTTTACGGAAGAGGCAAAGGAAGAGGTATTCCGCAAGTTCAACAGATCTCTGGCTTCAGGCGGTGTGCTGTTCATCGGCAGCACGGAGCAGATAGTCAGTTATAAAGAGATAGGTTATGAGAGGAAGAATTCTTTCTTCTATCAGAGACC
>JAIEKC010000654.1:0-23801 GCA_029064505.1 Acetatifactor sp. | reverse complement strand
TCTGTTGTAAGCCCACGCTTCTGACAGCCACTACCGCCATGACCATCACTACCACCAGCGTCACAAGAAACATACTGAAGCGGTTCTGGTACCTTTTCCGGTATGCCACCTTTCTCCTCGCCATGGCTTATCCCTCCCGTTCTTATTCCGGTCCCGTCTCTTCCGCATCCCTCCGGGCGCCTCTGTTCCGAGATTGTTCTGCTTTGTTCCGCCTCTTTACCCCTGCATCCTCACAGGAAACGAAATTGCTTATTTACATTTTAACACTTTCAGAAAGAACGTCAACTTCTTTTTCATTCTCCTCTTCCCACTCCGCAGCAGCCTTCCCAGTCGATTTCCCACTGCGCCCGCGGCAGCTCCTGTTTTGGCGCCCGCGGCCCGGAAAGGCTTACACAGAAAGCCTCCCGCTTTTATCAGCACACCCAACACCTTTGCCAATCCCAGAGAGACATACTTCACAAACCATGGACTGACCAGCTTCTTATATAAAAACATTCCTGCCAATGCTCCGATCACGGCAAACCATCTCAGATTCCCGTTGCTCTCATGATACATCATAAGAAAGACCTTCTCGGCACAATAGATCCAGAAGCCCATGTCCTCCAGCGAAACAATAAATCCCCTGTGGGGGATCACTCTGCGCAGGATCCTGAGAATATCATAGACGAAGGTAATAAAAATGCCCATCAACAGGGCATGCAGCAAAAACTCATTTTCAGATGCCATAACCTACCTCTAGCGAAAAAGCCTGGCAAGCAGGGATTCGCCCTTATGCCCGGCACCAACAGCATCCGAATAAGTAAAACTGTCAATCTTCCCGTCGATATCCACTTCGCCCTTTTCCAGAGTCAGGCGGCTGACATGCAGGTCATCGCCCTTTATCATAAGCATTCCCTGCTCCGTCTCCAGAAGAATTTCATGTATATCAAAGGAGAGCACATCATTTACGCCACCTATGATACAGCTCCTTCGGTTGGTCATTGTCACTTTGTGCATGCGCGCACTGCTGTTTAAATCCTCCATAAGTCCCTCCTGCCCCGTTGTTTTCTCTTTACCAATAAAGTATATGAGGGCGGCAGGAAAAAAAGCACAGGAAACCCTTTACAGATATCGGAAAAGTTCTTTTGCCTCTTCCTTTTTCACCGTCTCCTGTACGTCCAGAACTTCCACCTTCACTTCCCTGTTGCCAAAGGAGATGGTAATGATATCTCCCGTTTTCACATTCGCGGAAGCCTTGGCCGGCTTGTCATTGATCAGCACTCTGCCGCTGTCACATGCTTCATTCGCCACAGTGCGGCGCTTGATCAGTCTTGATACCTTCAAATATTTATCTAACCTCATATTATCCTCCACAAAATCCCTCAATCGAAAAACGGAGAACCTTCAGAAAGGTTCTCCGCAATGATCCTTTATTCTTATGCGTTCAGCATATCCTTCAAAGCCTTACCAGCCTTGAACTTAGGAGCCTTGGAAGCTGCAATCTTCATAGCCTTGCCGGTCTGAGGATTTCTGCCTTCTCTGGCTGCTCTCTCGGAAACCTCAAAGGTACCGAATCCAACAAGCTGAATCTTGCCACCTTTCTTTAACTCGTCTGCAACCACGTCTGTAAATGCCTTTAAAGTCTTCTCTGCATCCTTCTTGGATACACCAGCCTGCTCAGCCATAGCTGCTACTAATTCTGTTTTGTTCATATGAACTCCTCCTGTAATGAGCTTTCTTTTTGTATTAGCGCCATGCTCCCTTTGAAGCACTAAATATATATATATCCGTTTTTCTAACGTTTGTCAAGGTATTTCCTTATAATTTAGGCTTTTTTCGTATTTCTCAATGATTTCCTCTATTTTATCCGTGAGGATCTGTTCTTGAGACAGTTTGCAAATTCGCGAAATATTAGATATTTCCATGAGAGCATTTCCTATCATATCGGATAATCCCTCATCATAATCATTCGGTATTATTTTGTCGATCTCATGGGAAATCTTCTGCAATTTTTCCACGGATTCCGCAAAACCATTCTGCGATTCATAGAGCTTGTCCGCCTTTTTCAGCACCTTAGATGCTCTGGTCAAAGCGGGAAGTTCCATAGGGATCTCCCTTAAGGGAGTTTCCGTCTGCTTCTTCCCCTCTTTTTCCTGTCTTTTGATCTCTTCCCAGTTTTGCAGCACCTGACCCGAGGTCTCCGCCCATCCGTTCCCAAATACGTGGGGATGACGGCGTACCATCTTCTCCGCCACCTCAGACACCACGTCCTCCAGGGTAAATATGCCTTCCTCCTCCGCAATACAGGAATGCATCACCACCTGAAGCAATACGTCTCCCAGCTCCTCCCTGAGATTCTCATAACTGCCTGTCCTGTCATAAATGCGAATTGCAGCCGCCACTTCCGCCGCCTCTTCCATCATACAGGGACGCAGACTCATATGCGTCTGCTCCCGGTCCCAGGGACAACCGTTCCCGCTGCGAAGCTTTTTGATGATTTCCACAAAATCCTCATATGTATATCTTCTTTGATCCATAGATTTCTTTCCTCTCTGTCTCTAATCCCTTCATTCCGTCTATCGCACATCTCATGCGGCTTTGGCATCCGATCCGACACAGACAATTGATCCGGAGCGCCGTTCATTCGTCAGAAGAATTCGACGACGAAGAATTGGACGAACCGGAATTCTCCGAGGAGGAATCGTCTGACGAAGAATTCGCTGAGGAAGAATTCGCTGAGGAAGAGTTCGACGAACCGGAAGGCACTACCGTCTCCGGAGCGGTAAGCACCAGATCCGCAAAGGAAAGTGTCATATCTCTCGCCTCATCGTCAATCTCCACGGTATAACTTCTTGTCACATAACCCGTCCTGCGCAGAGTGATCGTATGGGAGCCCGATGTCTTCCGGAAATTACAGGGCGAAATACCGATATAATTACCATCCAGATAGACTTCCGCATTCTCCGGTGCATCCACATACACTTTATAATAACTGGTAGCCGTCTGTGTGGAAGAGCTCGTGGAAGAACTGCTGTCCTCGCCGGAATCTTCGTCCACCGCATCCAACACTATGTCAAATCCTCCCGACTCCTGCGCCACCCTTATATACTGTGTGATGGAATGATAACCGTCCGCCTTCGCGATCAACTGATGTATCCCGTATTCCAGGGAAACAGGCCCCGAAGTATCGGCCTTTGTGCCGTCAATATACAATTCCGCATCTGACGGGCTTAAGGAGAACAAGACCATACCCATCTGCGGTTCCGGGATCTCCAGATCCCCTATATCCAGACAAGTCTCTTCGTTTCGGTTGATGACCACTGTCTTGATTCCACCGCCCCCTTTATTGCTGATATTTATCTCATAGCTTCCCTCTGGCACAGTCAGAAGCATATCTTCCGTGATCCTCTGGATCTGAGTCTGCCCGATTTCGATCCAGCCGCCTACGAAATTCTCATCATTCACCAGACGCAGATACCCGTGACCCTTATCCACACGAACCGATAAAACCTGGCTGTCGATTCCCTGAAAGCTCAATACATCCGACGGATTCAGATCCATCATCTCAATGTTCCGGTTATCCGACAGGAACTGGGTATTCTCCGTCAGCTTATAGACATCCGCCCCAATGGAAAGTTCTCTTCGTATCATATTCAGCTCATAGTTTGCCACATCGGAATAACTCCATGCGGAAGCGGACAGCTGCATGGCAGTCAGATGCTTTTTGGATCTTAAAAAGGTAATATCGACAACGTCGCCCATTTCAAACTGTTCCTGAGACATGATCTGACCATATTTATCACTCATTCTGGTGGTTCCATCCACAGAGAGCGTATACCTTCTCCCCAACTCCAGATTCAGAAAGGTCAATGTATTTTCCTTCTCATCCCTGTCCACCAAAATTGCCGTATCGGCAGAATCAAAGCTTTCCGGACCTGTCACCACAAATCCCGTATCGATTCTTTCCGGTGTGGGCGTTGCCTCCGCCGGAGGGCGGTCTTCCCGGGGCAGCATACTGTAGCCCACCGCCGCCGTCATTGTCAGTATTGCCGCAACAACCGCAACCAGACTTCCTTTTTTGTTTTTCCCACTCTTCTTCTTTTGCGTCACTTGTTCTCCTTCAGCCCTTCAGGGCGCTTACATCACAGAACACTTCCTCCAGAAAATGCTGTTTTTCCTTTTCCTGAGCGATAAGTTTTTCCAGTTTCTCCTGATTTCTGCCGGGGATCCATGCCTTCCCGGAATTAAAATAAAAATTGGCGATCTTCCAGAATTTCTCCGGATATGCCAGACGATAATACAGATCGATCCTGTTGACAGCCGTAACCGGCGTTTCCTTTTCATAGGCCTCCAGAAGCTCCTTCCCCAGGGGGATGGACCAATTACTCTTCTCCAGAAGCTTTCGCATTAACAGATATAAATCTCTGACAGGACTGTCAGAAATACATTTTTCAAAATTGATCAGAAACCAGCCGTTGTCGCCCTTGATAATATTGTGATACTGATAATCTCCATGACAGAAAGTAACGGGCTCGCCCACCGCAGCGGCTGCAGCATCACTCTTACTTTTAACTGCACCGTACGCATTCCATTCCTCGGTTACGGAAAGAGCCTGTTCCAGAAAATAGTCAAAGGCATTCTGAAGACTGATCTCAAACGGCTGCTTCTGGCTCCTCTGCTGCAGATACTTTTTAACCTTTTTCAATTCCTTATTATGCTTCTCATACTCCTTTTCAGGGGAGAACATGGGCGGAAGTCCCGGCGTATCCGCAGGAAGCGTCATACTTTTGTGCAGCCTTGCCAGAAGACGCACTACCTCCAGACATTCGCCCTTGTCATAAATACTGCATTCCCTGCCATTCTGCCAGGTCTTCAGAATATATTTTACGCCGTCGTTATCCCTCACGAAGAGAGCTCCCTCGGCTGTGGGCACAATCCGCTCCACAGCAACATCGCCCTTTCTTTCAATGGCCTTTAAGACCTGATCCTGCAATTCTATTCTGTCACAGTTTCCCGCATATTCTTTAAAAATTAGACACCCCTGATCCGTGTCGCAGAGGATGGCCCCTCTGCCCTTTCTGGTGCCGCGCACCTCTATACCGTACTGTTCCAGTAACCCTATTGCCCTGTCATTCACCTTCGGACCCCTCCTGATAGCTTTTGCATCTAAACTATCTTATGTGAAGGGGTCTCAAAGTATGTTTAAGGTTTTTCCTTATATTTTTCCGCCTCTGCCAACAGTGTCTCCCTTGTGTTACACTGAGGCTGTTCCAGAACCAGATCCAACAGCTTCTGCAGAACCGAGCCCAGCTCTTTCCCCGGCTTCCAGCCCGCTCTGATCAGATCCGAACCGTTGACGGCAAGGTCTTTCAGGGAAACACATTGATTCTGCTCCTGCACCTGCCTGTAAAGCCTCTCCCAACTGTCGATCAGTTCCAGTTTCTCCTGCCGCATGTAATCGCTCTGCGCCATAACATCTGCGCGCTTTATCTCAAAGAGCGCGGGAAACACATCCTCACCAATCTTATTGACCGCCCTGCGGACGACCCTCATATCCGGTTCCACGCTGTTGCCGTAATCATGATAAAGCACAAGCTTACAAACGCCGTGAATGGTGTCATTGTCAAATTTTAACCGCCGCAGAAAATCTTCCGCCATTTTCTCGCCGACCACGGGATGCTCATGAAAATGGGTCACGCCGCTCTCGTCCATGGTCAGAGTGGCAGGCTTTCCGATATCGTGAAGCAGCATGGCCAGCCGCAGCTTCTTATCCGGTTTCACATAACTCAGAGAATGCAGTGTGTGTTCCCCCACATTATACTTGTGATGAGGATGCTTCTGCTCCGTCTCCATGGCCACATCGAATTCCGGGAAAAACACCTTTGTGACACCCAGCTCATAGGCCGTTCTGAGATCCTCCGGATGAGGAGAAGTGATCAACTTCACCAGTTCCGTCTGAATGCGCTCCGCACTGATGTTCCGCAGAGCAGGGGCAAGCTTCCGGATCCCGTCTCTGGTATCGCCGTCAATCTCATAGCCTAGCTGAGCGGAAAAACGAATTGCCCTGAGGATCCTCAGGGCATCCTCACCGAAACGTTCCAACGGATCCCCCACACAGCGAACGATCCCCGTACGGATATCCTCCATCCCTCCAAAGATATCCACCAATCCCGCTTTTTCATTATAAGCCATGGCATTAATGGTAAAATCACGGCGCCGCAGGTCTTCTCTCAGATCAGGCGTGAAAATGACTTCACTGGGATGCCTGCTGTCCTCATATTTTCCGTCAATGCGATAAGTGGTGACCTCAAAGCCCTCCTTATCCTGCATGACCGTGACTGTCCCATGCTGCAGACCCGTGTCAATGGTCCTGGGGAACAGTTCCTTAACCTGCTCCGGTTTTGCCGAAGTGGTGATATCCCAGTCCTGCGGCTCTCTGCCCAGAACCGAATCCCGGACGCAGCCTCCCACCACATAGGCCTCAAATCCCGCCGCCATAATGGTATCTATGATATATTGTGCTTTTACCGGTATGGTTATTCTGATTTTCTCTCCTGCTTTCCGTCCTTTATCTGCCATTTACTCCCGCTTCCCAAATACTGTCCTCAACAATCCGCCCATTCACTGTCCTGACGGGATTCCTGACGTATCAACAATGTGCTGCTCTCCAGAGCGTGTTTGAAAAATGCTCTGATCTCACAATCTTCAAGCCTGAAAATTCTCCTTACGCCTGATAAATTTATCGATGATCCGCACCAGTCCGTCCTCATCATTTGCAGCGGTAATGTAGTCTGCAGCCGCTTTTACCTCCGTCTGGGCATTGCCCATAGCCACTCCCACTCCCGCATATTTTATCATACAGATGTCATTAAAGCCATCTCCGCAGCAGATGGTATTTTCCTGCCTCTGTCCGATGGCCTCCAGCAATCTTTCCAGAGAGGTGGCCTTGTTGACATTCTTAGGCATAATTTCAATGAAGAAGGGTTCCGAGCGATATATGCTCACACAATCACCGTATTTTTCCTGTAATTCTTTCTCAAAAACCGCTGCCCTGTCACTGTCCGCCGTCATAAGACATTTGTGGATCTCAAAATCCACGAAATCCACAAAGTTCTCCACCGGTTTCACGGGCAGACCGTTGATCCGCGCCTCCAGCGTAATATATTCGTCCGGTTCAAATGCGGAAATCACGGTACTGCCCAGGTATGTGATCAGACCGCAGCCGTTTCTCTTCGCAAAACCATACAGCCCCGGAATGATCATCAGCGGAAGCGTTCTCTGATAAACGATCTCCCCACTGCGACAGTCCACAACCCGCCCTCCGTTATAGGACAGAAGATATCCGCCATATTTTTCCAGTTCCAGCTCCTGCTCATACCGGCGCATTCCCGGTGTGGGACGACCGGAGGCAAGGATCACCTTGTGGCCCATTTTCATGATATCCCGGATAGCTTCCTTTGTGGAAGGTGTGATCTCTTTTCTGGAATTGGTCAGTGTGCCGTCGATATCCAGCACCAACACTTTTTCTTTCTGTTCTATCATATCCTGTTTCCTGTCCCTTCATGCCTCCCGGCACAATACAGCAGCATATCCGTATTCCTTCTTTCTCTGCCAAAAAAGCGGTGAGAAATCCCCACCGCCCTGTTTGCCTTTTATCCTGCATCATGCATAAATCTCTTTTAGGAATATGGTCTTTTCCAGATCCCAATTGTCCGACAGGCATTGCGGGGAATCCGATCACTGCGCACTGGAACTTCCTGTAGCGTCAGAGTCTTCTGCCGCACCGGAATCTGCCGGTGTTTCGGAGTTGCCTGCCTCGTCAGAGCCTTCCTGTATATCGGAACCGTCTGCCGTATCCGAACCCGTCTCACCGTCTGTGTCATCCTCGGACACATGCAGATACTTCAGATTGCCCTTGGGATCCTCCACGGAGACATTCGCCGTGATCTCCTCCATATATGCTTCCATAGCCGTATCCAGAAGTATATTCTTCGCACTTACCAGCCACCAGGGATCACTCTCGCCGATATAGTATAATACATACGAATATCCGTCCTCTTCCGAAGAGATGGCCGTAGTATCTCCTTCCTTTCGGCTGCTGTCGGCAATCCATGTTTCGATATCCTCCATCATCATTGACGGCTGCACATTCTCCATGAGCCCGCCCACAGTGGATATCACAGAGGGATCATTATACTTGTCACAGATGTCCACAAAACTTTCCTCCGTGGCTGCTCCTCCCTGCCACTCCTCCAGAATGGCCTGTGCATTGCCGTCCGCAGTGACAACGGCACGGATATTTACAGTGGGAGTATCATCCAGATAACGATCCTCAAATGCCACTACATAGTAAGAATTACCGGAAGTATTCTCAATAACCGTGGTATCCCCGGCCTTTCTGGAACTGTCAAAGAGCCAGTCCTCCAACAGATAAGGTACATTTGAGCTTGTAACATTCTCATTCAGATCGCCCTCTGCGGCAACCGTTTTAACCGCCGCATCAGCCTCTTTCTTCGCTTCGGCCATGGCCGCAGCAGTCTCTTCCTCCGTAGGAGCCTCGGATAGCTGCGCCTTCACGGTCAGAAGCCTGTAATCCACGGAATCAAAATCGTTTTTATTTTCGTCATAGTAGCTTTGAGCCTCCTCATCGGAAGGCATCCTGGAATCCATAACACTGTCATAATACGCACTGAGATACAGAGACTCCTTTACAAAACCGGAAATGCGTGACATAGTGGCAAAGGTTCCATAGTTATCCCGGACAAAATCTTTCACCGTCATTCCCACTTCTGATGCCGTATCCTTAAGTCTCTGCTCGAAGTCGGCATAGTCTGCCGTGGTGTCATATGTGAAGCCCGCTGCCTCCGCCTCTGCCAGCAGCGCCTTATTATTACTGATATTCTCTATAGCCATCTGAGTGAAGAAGTCCTGGAAGGTCAGTTCATCGGAAAACATCTGGGTTGACAGATCTCCACTCAGATCCATGCCGAACATGGACATATAGGCGCCGTACTGATTCAGATAATCATTGAGCGATATATTGTAATTATAGTCGAACTCCAGCCGGGATATCTTCTCGCCGTTTACTTTGGCATAGGTCTCGTTCACTGCCAGATAACTGCGGATGGGAAAGGACACCACCAGACAGAACAGCGCCGCTACAATGACAACACCCATAATATTGCCCACGAGCCTGTCCCTTTTCGCCTTGGCCTTCGCCTCTTCTCTGCGCTGCATCTTCAGATCGTATTTTGTAACTACTTTCTCCTTTTCATCTCGTGCCTTTTCCTGTTTCACTTCTTTATTTATATTTTCTTTTGTTCCTTCTTTTATATCTTTTTTCGTTCCTTTTTCAGACATAACAGAATGTCTCCTCCCTGCGCCTTTATGCGCAAAGCTTATTTTATATCATTTTAAGGCAAATGTGAAGCTATTTCACATATTTTTCAAGTTTTTCCACTATATTTTTGATGCATCCCGGCTCAAAAGGACTGTCCAGACCGACTTCCTTAATCATGGCGGTATAGAAATCGCTGGCAGACAATTTGCAAAGCTTCAGATAGCTCTGCCATGCCCCGTCAAAGTCCGCATCCATCTTCACCTTGTACTGCAATGCGCAGGTCTGAGCCAGGCAATAGTCAATATAGTACAGCGGACAGTCATAGATGTGAAGCTGTTTCTGCCAGAAACCTCCCTCACCGAAAAAGCCATCGTCGCCATAGTCCAGATGGGGTTTGTATTCCTGTTCCAGCTTCTTCCATTCCGCTTTTCTCTCGGCAGGCGTCAGCTCCGGATTTTCATAGACAATATGCTGGAATTCATCTACCATACAGCCATAGGGAATAAACGCCGCCGCGTCCTCCAGATGCATCTCTTTGTACTCCTGCGCCCTGTCCCCGAAAAACAGCGGCATCCATTTCTCCGCGAAAAATTCCATGGACATGGAGTGGATCTCCGCCGTCTCCATACCGATATCCGCGTGCTCCTTAATAGGGTCCTTACCTGAAAGATAACCCTGAAAAGCGTGGCCGCATTCGTGGGTGATCACATCCACGTCGCCGCTGGTACCGTTGAAATTAGCGAAAATAAAGGGGGACTGATACAGGGGCAGATAAGTCATATAGCCTCCCGCCTTCTTGGTCTTCCTGCCCAACACGTCAAACAGTTCATTCTCCCGCATAAAATCAAAAAACTCCTTTGTCTCGGGGGACAATTCGCTGTACATCTTCTGACCCGCCGCAAGAATCTCCTCCGGAGTTCCCTCAGGCGCAGGATTTCCCTCCTTAAAATAGACCTGCTCGTCAATATACATAAGTTTCTCCAGGCCCAGACGCTGTCTTCTGCGGTCGTGAAGCTTCTCCGCAAAAGGAACAAAGTACTCTTTGATCTGGCTGCGGAAAGCCTCCACCTCTTCCTTACCGTAGCAGTTACGTCCCATGCGGTAATATCCCAGCTCCAGATAATTCTCATAACCCATTTTCTTCGCCTGGGCAGTGCGATTCCTCACCAGCTTATCATAAATTTCATCCAGCTTTTCGGCATTCGCGGAAAAGAAAGCACTCATCTCTTTCCACGCCGCAGCCCGCACGTTCCTGTCCTCATGGATCAGGTAAGGGCGCAGCAGAGACAGGTTCAGCTCCTTCCCGTCAAAGTTCAGCTTGGCGCCGGCGATCAGCTTGTCATACTCCATGGTCAGATTATTTTCCTCCTGCATCAGGGGGATCAGCTTCTCGTCCATGGCTTTCTGCGCCAGCTCCATATTTTTAAAGGCCACGGGGCCTATCTTCTGCTCCAGATAATCCCTGTAAGGGGAGTTGTACAGCTTTTTCTGGTATTCCAGCACCAGATTACTGTAGATCGGCCCCTGCTGATCATAATATTCATGCTCCTTGCTGTAAAATTCATCCGTCGTATCCACATCAAACCGAATGTTCGCAATGGTCATCAAAGTGGAGACCCTGTCTGTCAGCGCATAATATTTCTTATGCACCTCAAACTGCTCTTCTCCGCTCTCCGCCCGGTCAAAAGCCTCCATCAACTCCTTCATTTCCTTTTCCACCCGGGTAAAATCCACACGCTCATAGGGCATATCCTGAAATTTCATTTTCTACCTCCTGTTTTTCACCCGCCTTCGCCGGCGGAGTCATTTTTCATTCCCTCAGGCATCCATCAGGCACATACTCCGTCAGATGTTTTTTGGATCCTATTTTGCAGGTATTTTGTTCCTTCATGCGTCATACGGCACATGGTCTGTCTCTGCATCAGAGTATGTTTATATATTGTACATGATTTCTGATTTATTTTCCACAAAATCAACACTTTTTCTTGAAATCCGCCAAAAACAATACTAAAATGATTATAATACGCTTATTGTATATATGCACATATGTTGGAGGGAGAAGGAATGTTTGAATCGCTAAAGAAAAAAAGCTTTAAAAGCTCACTTGCCTTTACCATCATTCTTGCCGTCTGTGGGGTCGGACTTGCCGTCTGGTTCGCGGTAGGCACATGGTATGTGGTAACGGGCTACGTCTCATTTGTGGAACTGGAACCGCATGAAATCTCAAATCAGTGGGTTGCTCTGAATCTAAAAGAAAATTGGGGTTCTTTTGCCGAGACCACGGAGACAAGCAGCAGTACGCATTTGTCCAAGACCATAAATGTGTACTATGTCATTCTGACCGGGGATGATTACTCTACCGAGTTCAAGTATATGGCAGTCAATGTCCCTGCCGATTATGAGAGAAGAATGGAACAGATGGCGGGAAACAGCAGTTACAGCGATCCCATTTTCCTCTCCGGCCGAATTCGTAAAATGGATGACGAAATCTATCGCTATTTCAAAGAATATATGATAGACGGCGGTCTCACCGAGGAGCAGTTTGAAGAGTTTACGCTTCCTTACTATATTAAAGTTTATCCCGATGAACAACTGGAAAATGTATGTACCGTCGCGGCGTTTCTGTTCGGCGTACTGCTCATCATACTGGCAGTGATCCGTCTGGTGAAGGCCGCAAGCGGCAGTTATCTGAAAAAACTGAAGGCGGACATTGCTTCCATCGGTGTCACTGAACTCAGCGCGGAATCCGACTGGAACACCGCTGCCGAGATCAGCAAGGGAGTAAAAGTGGGACGTCTCTTTACCTATTATATGGAGGGCAGCAAGCCACGGGCAATCCCCAATACTAAGATCCTGTGGTGCTATCAGAATACTACCACGCATCGTACCAACGGCATTAAAACCGGAACTACCTACAGTGTCATGATCTGGGTGGACGGCCGGAAAAACGCTTCCAACATCGGTATGCCCAATGAAGCTACGGCACAGGCCATGCTGCAGCGTTACGGCGCCCAGTTCCCCTGGATCGTGCTGGGCTATTCGGATGAACTGCGGAAAATGTTCAATAATAACCGCGCCCAGTTCATGCAGCTGCGTTATAACACGGTAGACCACTCAACCGCAGGCTTTGGATTCGGAGGTTTCTGATCTGCGAATGTAACCTGAATATTATGTTTTTTGCAAAGCGCCGCAACAGTGATGAAGAACACTGCTGCGGCGTTAATATTGGCAGTATAAAATATTTATGTCAGATTTACCTTATATCAAAGTTTATGTGAACAGCTGACTTATATTTTTTTATAATACAGGGTTATCTTTCCATTTTCCACTTCAACCAGCCTGTTCTCCAAAAAGAAGCTGTGGTCTCCGAAAACAGCATCTCCAAAGCAATACGCATATTCTGCCATGACGATCAGTAAAAGATTTGCCGCCTGATCCGCCCCAAATCCTGCAAAAGGCAGCATATAAGACCGAATAAACGGAAACCCAAGATTAAGCAATATCGCAAAAGTACCTTTGACGAAAAAAATCAAAAAAATACAGTTCAGGATATGGCGTCCGAAAAGATGATGTATCGTTCTTTTCATCCTCACAAATTCCGCCAGGATCAACAGCAGAAATATACAGTAGACCGCAAGCGGCCAACAGCCATAGCGGTTCATACACGCTGCCAGAGGATATTCCCTGAAGTTCTCAGTCAGATAAGAAAAATGATTCAGCTCATCACGCAGGAAAAAATATTGCCAAAGATCCCACTTCATTGAGACTACAGAGAAAACCGATAGGAGAATTCCCCCGGATACCCCCGCCAACAACAGTACACTCTGTATCCTGACAGAATGCCTCACCTGCCATCCGCACACGAGAAAACAGAGGAATGTACTTACTCCCGTCATCAAATAGAGCAATAGTGGTGCAAATGCTGCAGAAAACAAAAAGAGCGGAACCGGCAACAGGAACAGGCTCACTGCACCGATAAAGCCTAAAGTATCATTTTTATGTAATCTATATATAAAAAATGTCACGCAAAGAAACAGAACAACCCCGCCCAACGACATACTTCCTTTTCTCCATTCCAAATCTGCCGAAAAACAGACTGCTGCCAATAAGAGCATGGTTCCCAAATACAGATATTTGATCAAATAATGGTTTCCTTCCAGATCAACCTTTTTAAAAAGAAGAAACAGGCCTGCGCTCGCGCCGTAAGCAAGTATTGTTTTGGTCATTTCAGCCATAGAGAAATTTATGGCGAAAGCAGCCATGGTATATAACAGAAAAATTCCAAAAATGTAATATACAAGTCTGCTTTTGGGACGAACGGAAAACTGGGCATTCAACCGATCTCCCACCTCCTTCGCATCTCCCATTTCACCGATTGCAAGCTTTGCTGCCTCTTCATAATCCCTGATTCCTGCACATTCCATTCTGTCTTCCATGTGATTCAGCAGCTCCCTCCTGACTGCCCGCCTGTACGGTGCATTATTGATACAGTTGCAGACTTCATCCAGATATTTTTCAATGATTTCCATAGCGCTGTCCTATCCTTCCAACAAGCCATTGATCAGACGGCAATATGCTTTCCAGTTTTCTTTTTTACCGTTCAATGCCTGAATGCCCTCCGATGTGATCCGATAATACTTCCTCACTCTTTTCTGCTCTGTGTGCTTTTCATAAGGTTCGACAAAGCCCTGTTCTGTCAATGATGCCAAAATAGGGTATAGTGTTCCTGCTTTTATATCATATACATTTTCCGAGCGCAGAGAAATCTGCTCCAGAATTTCATAACCATACATGTCGCGCTCTTTCAATAGTTTTAAAATGATCAGATCAAAATAACTGATCTGAAATACTTTTTTATCCACAATAATCCCCTTGACTTCCATCCCGAATTCTGAGATACGGCTGCCTGCATTACTGCTTCCGCTCACAGTCTGTAATAGTTCTGTTTTATAAATCACCTGCTGTATTGACTCTCTATAGTATAGAGAATCTATATATTAAATATCACATTTCGTATACAGCGTCAAGGATTTTATCGGAAAATATCTTTCTAAGATTTTGATACAGAAGCATATTTTCAAAATGTGTGTAAAAACCTTCCGTGATCGGAAATAAATGTCAATGAAAGTTCCCGGGCATAACGGCAGAAAATCGCCCCCTGAGAGATCAACAGAACAAGCGCTCTCCGGACACCGGAAAAACGCCCTGCGAGGATGATTCGCAGGGCGCTTCTTTAAACATATTATTTTTTACTATAATTCCATAAAAGTGGTGTCATAAGCGGCGATGGTCACTGTCTTGTCTCCCTTATCCGTAGGGATCGTCGTTGTCTGCTCCACATCGCTGTTATTGATGACCACCAGCTTCTTACTCTCAGGATAATAAGCACACTCCGTATAGAGGTTGTCGGTCATATAGAGACCGCTCATACCCTCGCCGCCCGCATAGCGGATCAACTGGTACAGCATACGGGTATTCTCCAAATCCTGCCGGAAGGAAGCCAGATAGATTCCCTTTCCTTTTCCAAAGCTGTTGACCGTTACAAGCGGCCTGTCCTCGTCAGCCAGAAGCACTTTTGCCTTTCCGTCGATGAGATACAGATGTTCCTTGGGCTCCACAGTAGCTCCCTCGGGTAAGATCTCCTCCGTATCGTCTGCCTCAAAGCTCCATTTGCCATGGCAGACTCTCGCACCGGTGTCCTCATCAATTCCCAGCACATGAGCCATGCGGAAGGTGTAGTCATAACCCTCCACAGCGGAAGGCTCATTGACACCGATAAAGGTTCCGCCCTCGTATACCCATTTGGTCAGGGCCGTTACCACTTCGTCATCCTTCCAGTTATCGCCGCCGCTCCATGCACTTCCCGCATAACCGGCATTGATCACCACATCAACATTCTCCAGCGCACCGTTTTTCACATCCTCGAAGGAAATATATTTTACATCCACCGGAAGACCGGAAAGAGCCTCGTTGATATGAATCAGGTCGTGCATATATGTCTCATGGAAATGTCCCGACAAAGTCCAGGAACGAAGCGCTCCCCAACTGTGAAGCACCGCCACCTTGGTCCTGATCGTATAAGGCTTTCCCGCATCATGGAAGCTGCGGATGAGACGGAACTCATCGGAAACCTTCTCAATATAATCACAGAAATCAGGAAAATCCTCCACCAGATGCAGATATCCGCCCAGGCCGATCCTGTCGATCTTCGCCCGAAGCAGGGCACGCCTTACGCTGTTCCAATACTTCTTGGCATCCAGTGTAGGATCTCCGCCCTCCGCAAAGGTAGGCGCCCCGCCCAGTCCCACAGGGAACAGATAGGGGTGAAGACGAAGCTCATGAGTGGGTACATCCACACCGGCGCAAAGTCTTGCCTCGTAACCGGAAAATACGCATTTGATCAGACCGTCAAAGCCGAATTCTTTAAATCTGCCATTGTACGGCTCCACACCTACCCAGCTGTCATCATAGAATACGTACGCCTTCTTGCCATACTCATGTACCATATCGATCAGCTTCTTACCGAAAGAAATAACGAAATCATTGATAAAGGCCATCCAGTCAGCCTTCTTCTGATTGCCGGGCATATGGGTCACATGAAGCTGTCCCTTGTTGATAAAGTCTTCTGCAGTCATGGCATAACCGTATTTCTGTTCAAACTCATCCAGTGCGATATCGCTGACAGTATAATCATAGGAACCCCAATCGGAGAACAACTGACGATTTCTCTCATCGCTGCCCCATATCCACACAAAATTATAAAACATAGAGGTAAAGCGGACCACCGTAGTATCCGGATGAGTCTCACACCAATTCTTCATCCAACCCAGCATGTACTCCTGTGTCTCGGGATATCTGGGATCGATCTGCATCAGATGCTCTTTATCCCAGTTGTTGGTTGTATGATTGTACATGGAAATCTCTTCCCAGATGCGGTAAGCCAGAAAGCTGACCGTATATTTATGGAAGGGAGTGATTCCGCTTATGGTGACGCTGCCGGATTCCTTCGCATAGTTCCATTGGGATGCATCCACTTTTGCATTCGAAGTGCGGTCATATACTTCCCAATACTTCATTGCCCTCTCGCTGTCATTGATGGTAAACTGATCCTCAAAGAAGCTGTCCATCAGCCCGATCGTCACTCTCTCACTCTCCGCCACTTTCGCGGGAGTGCAGAGGAAGGTCTGCTGCAGCTTATCCGTATTTTTCTTCGCCCACTCATTGTGGTCGCGGATAATACAGATGGTAGAGTAAATACCGTAACCCGCATGTACGATCTCATCGGAAAGCACAGTGCCGTCACTGTCTCTGATCACATCCGCCCCCCATTTTTCTGCCATTTTCAATGTGAGAGCCTCATATCCGGACTCTCCGGGCAGTGTAAAACCACCTTTTGTTTGAGACATTTCTTAATCCTCCTATTCAATTGCCATCTACAGCAATTTGTTCTGTATCTGACCAGCCGGTACCTTTATCAACAAAGTCTGCCATAAGATCATCGGTTTATCCACACCGGATAATCCACAGGTACTGCGCAGATTCATGTCACATTAAATTCTTACTTATCGGAGAACAATCACTCGGCGATATATTGACACTTCTCCGCTTTATCTATATATTCATCTTTCTGCAAAGCTCCACCGCCTCGCCGCGGGTAATGACTCTCGTCAGATCAGCGCTGCCGTCCGCGGGGATCAGCCCCACCGCACAGGCAGCTCTGACAAAGGGCTTCGCAAACTCCCTGCAGCTGCTGTCATAAGGACATTCCTTCTCTTGCGGCAAGACCTTTCGGCTCTTGTAACCGTTCATGCCGAACACCAGAAACTCCTCCAGAGTCACTTCCCTCTCAGGATAAAAATGCCGCTCTTCCACCAGATTTTCGTCAATAATACCGTTCTGATATGCACATTCCACCGTTCCCGCATACCATTCATGCCCCACCACATCCGTAAACATATCATTGTACACATTGGTGGGGAAGAACCGTGCAGTCTTGATGATCATGTCCAGTACGGATACTCTGTCCGCATTTTCCGACAGATTCTCCGTCTCGGAAAGCAGCGTGCCGCCCTCCATGGGATTCGCTATATTCTCATAGATCGCAGGCTTCTCGGGAAGAACGATCTCCTCCACCGGCTCCCAGGGTCCGAAGCCTCCTGTCACGCATTTCGCGAGGAAGCGGTAACCGGGCTCCGAATGTCCGGCACAGACACGGGCAATCTCCTGAGCCACCAGTCCTGCCATATAATAAGCCCCATAATCATTGCTGTGAGTATAATCATTGGGGAAATAATAAGACTTGGAGCCTTCCAGTCCGTGCTTCACCACAAAATCCATACTGAGCTGATGCAGATCCAGAACAGGCACCTCCGTAACCGCTCCGATCTCCTTACATACATCCGCATACTCCGCCAAGAGATCATTATAGCTGCCGTCATTGCCCTTCCATGTATTTCTGGCAATAGGTGTCACCAAAACAGGATAAGCTCCCTTATCCCGGCATTCTGCGATATATCTGGTCAAATTGGAATAATATCCGCCTCTGGCTTTCAACGTCTCCAGCTTCTGGTCATTATGGCCGAACTGATAAAAGAAGAAATCTCCGGGTCTGCCATACTTATCGATAATGGCATAGTGCCCTTCCCTGCGGAAGCTCTCTGTAGTCAGCCCGGAATGGGCATGATTAGAGACCGCAATCCCCTCGCCGAGATACGCCGATATCATCTGTCCCCAACCGGAATAGCTGGTTCCGGGCGCATAGGGATAATCGGCACTCTGATCCGTCACCGTGGAATCCCCTGCTATGTATATGGTGGGACACAGGATTTCCTCTACACATATGCCACTGATACGGGGTCTGTCCGCTACCACGGTAATATCCAGCGTCTTATCGGTAAACATTCTGATCTGCCCTCTGGGCACAATATCACACACATTGACTACCATGGTCTGAGTGAAGGTTCCCGCAGGAATATCCCCGCGGTAACCCAGCCTCCTGCGGCCGGTATAGATCAACACATTCTTCTGAGGCTTTTCGGTACATATGGTGATCGTCACCTTATAATTGCCCTGACGCGGCACATCCATCTTAAAAGAAAGGGGAATGCGCCTGTGTTCTCCCCGCTCCGGTTCTCCCGTCTTCTCCACCAGTGCGGCGATCACAGATTCAGAGTCCAGAAAGACGCCGTCCGCATCCTCCTGTAACTCTGACAGATTCTCATCCTGATACCAGTAAACCGTATCAAATGCAGAATTTAACTCCGCGATCCGCAGCTGCTCCTGTTCTCTTCTGTTCTTTTCTGTTACAAATCCATAACCTTTGCCCGGCCGATAAAGGTCGTCAGCAGTCACACGGATACTGTTTGACGAATCTCCAACTGTACCAAACAGGAATTTGCTGTGAAACATTTTTACAATGCACCATCCTTTTCAATCTCATCAGATACTAAAAGCGTAGCGAAAAACGCCAATGCCAGCCCCTGGCCCCAGCCCTGGATATAAGCCTTGGGAATGCCTCTGTAGCCTTCTTTATCTCTCATGACAGCTGTACCGCCCGATACATTCATAACCTTGCCGTCCTCACTGACATTGTCAAGCAATCCCCTGATGGACTTATTGATATACTTGGAGTGGAGAGGATTTCCTCTGGTCAGCATAGCTGCCGCGATACCGGCAGATGCAGAAATCTCCTCATAAGATTCGGGATCATCCAGCACGGTCCTCCACAGACCGTTTTCCGTCTGTACTGTCTTCAACGCTGCAAGCTGTTCATTCAAGGACCCTGCGATATCAATATACTTTGGATACAGATAGCATTCCGGCAGGATACCGCCTACCTGAGACATGGTAAATGCAGCCCATGCGTTAGCTCTTCCCCAGTAAATACCGGACATATGATCTCCCGCAATATTGTCATAGCCATGGTAATAGTAACCGCTGCTGGGATTCTGCAGATACTTGATATGCCAGTAATACTGATTCAGGGCATCATCAATCATAGCCTCATCCTTATTCATCACGCCTACTCTCAGCAGTAAAAATGCCGCCATGAACAGAGTATCACACCATGCCTGCTCCGGAAAATCATTGTTGGCAGATACGGTATGCTGCAATACGTTATCAGCAAAACGAAGGGCATCTTTGGATATGTACTCGATCTTGCTCATCAGAATGTCATAATACTTCTTGTCGTTGGTAGCATTGTACAGCGTGATCAGGCAGTGGCCCATTGCACAGGCATTGACTGTCCACACCTTGGGAAGTCCCAGATCGATCAGCTCATCCACTCTGTCCTTTAAAAGTTTCAGATACTCTTCCTTATGAGTCTTCTCATAAGCCTCACTGATGCCATAGTAGGCCACACCGCAGGGCCAGTCCCACGTCAGATCCATATTCATGGTCTTTTTGACAATTTTATCAATTACCTCCTCGATCTGCACTTTGTCATACTCCAGTTTCAGCATACCTTTTCCTCCTTCTTTTCCCCGTCAGATTATATTTTCCGGTGTCCTCCAGGTTACAGCACACCCATATATCTTATTTTTATGATACCCTACTTATTTACCCTTTGCAAGAATTTTAAAAAAATACAGCCCTCCAGCCTAAGCCGGAGGGCTGATTGAAAACATATTGCTTAATTCTTCTTACTTGAAGAAGTGCGCTGCCTGTTCAACATAGTTGCCTGCTTCAAAAGCAGCCTTCTTCTCATCGATGATTGCCTGATAACCGGCATCAAGATATTTCTTGCATGCATCCTCATAATTCTTCTCAAAGTCTGCCTCAGATCCCATTACGATTCCGTCACGCAGCTCTGCATATAAGGTATACAGTGTATTCTTGTACTCATCATTTGCTGCAATGGATACGGTGAAGGAGCAGTCAGGAGATGCCATACCTGCCTCATAGCAAGCCAGCTGTCCTTCGTAATTTGCCTTGATATCCTTAAAGAACTGATCGGAATCAGGATAGCCTGTAGGAGCGATTGCCTGAATATCCTTATCAACATCATTGAAGGTTCTGGTTGCCGTAACCAGACACCACATATCTACGTTGTCATTGTGGCTCATCACCTTGTCAGCAGGCTGATCCGCTACAGGAATAGATACAGGAGTACCGTTTTCGTCATAGTTGAAGTTCACACCCTCTTCGCCCCACTGAAGTGTGAAGAGAACATCGGGCTGGCTCATCCACTCGAGATACATAGCAAAAGCCTTCTTCTCATCTTCCGTTGCGGTAACGGAGAATCCGATGTACTGTCCAAAGATGCCGTTGGGACGGAATCCCATATTCGCTCCGTTAGCATAGGTTTCAGGACCGGGATTAACAACAATGCCCAGCTTTCCATCAGGATTAGCAGCATAGAAATCTGTCAGTGCCTGAACCTGATTAGTAGAATAAGTAGCATAAGTAAAGCACTTGCCGCTTACAAAGTCACTGATCTGATAGTCCATTGTCTTGGTGTTGTATTCTTTATCGCGATAGCCCAAGTTGTACAGCTGGTTCTCCCACTTCAGAAGAGCCTTCTGTGCTTCGGTGGGCAGAGCGGGAACATCGTAGTCGCCGGTAGTAGCCCAAAGCTCCTTATCCTGAGGATAGGTTCTGTAAGCATAGTTCTGGTCTACACCATTACCTTCAACCTTGGTACCGCCAAGGAGATAATCGCCATTGCACAGACCCAGCTCATCGATCTTCGCATACAGCTCCAACAGCTTCTCGGGGTCTGTAGGATAGGTATCAAAGCCTGCAGCCTCTACCCAGTCCTGACGATAAAAGGTTACAAACTGATAGTTGGTCTGACCGTAAGGTCTGGTTCCGATCAACAGAACATTCTCACCATTGATCTCGGTAAACTCATCCAGCCCGTTCTCCTCCATTGCTGCCCAGTAGGTGGGAGCAATCTGCTTGAACCAGTCAACATCATATTCTGCCAGATAACCTTCATTCTGATACAGTGTCAGATCAGGATAGTCATACTCAAAGCAGACGGTAGGAAGCTTCTGTACAGATGCCCACTGTGCATACATTGCATTTTCTTCTCCACGGGAGATTACCCAATCCGCAAAGTTCACATCAATGTTGTACTTCTCACCAAATTCTTTTCTGATCCACTCGGTCCAGTAGTTATTTCCCGCATCAGCGGCACCATTGGGTGTTGCACGCTGGTAAACAGGAATATTCAGGGTTACCGTGTTTTCAAACGGAACAAAGCCATCGATTCCTGCAACTGTTGCTGTATCTCCCTCAGTGCTTGCAGGTGTGCTGGTGTCCCCACCAGTGCTTGCAGATGCGTTGGTATCTCCACCAGTGCTTGCAGGTGTACCGCTTGCACTGGTACTATCATCACCGCCGCAGGCAGTCAAAGCACCCATTGCCATAGTACTTGCAAGAGCTACGGCAAGTACTTTCTGAAGATTGTTTTTCTTCATAATAATGTCCTCCTTATAAAAAATGTGTATAGTTTATAGATACCCGGATATCCGGGAAAAACTATCATCCCTTTACAGCTCCTACCATTGCTCCCTTTACAAAATACTTCTGCAGGAAAGGATAGATAACGATAATAGGAACCGATACAAACATAATGCAGGCTGCCTGCAGAACTTCCGGAGTGGTAACATTGGAAGCGCCGCCTGTATCTCCCAGGGAAGCCGAGATAGATGCCTCCGCGCCCTGAACTAGCAGAGACAGCTTGTATTGGATCATTCTCTTGCTGTCAGATCTGATATAATACATATGGTCAGCATAAGCATTCCAGCGCCCCACCGCATAGAACAGGGAGAGGGTAGCGATAATAGGTTTACTCAAAGGAAGTACGATCTTCCTCAGGATCTGTAAATTTGTCGCTCCATCCAGGAATGCCGATTCCTCCAGAGAATCCGGAATGGTACTCTGTAAGTACGTCTTCATGACCAACATGTTATAGGGGGAATAGATCAACGGAAGGATCAATACCCACATAGAATCGATCAGGTTCAGGTTAAACATCAGGATAAAGGACGGTATCATTCCTGCAGTAAAGTACATGGGAACCATAAGTACAAAGGTGAAAAATCCTTTACCCTTCAGCCTCTTCTTTGAAAGAGGATATGCCGCACAGGTACAGGTGATCATGCCCAGCGCCGTAAAGATCACTGTCACCACCACGCTGTAGAGCATGGAATGAACCATGGATCTATCCGCAAAAACCTTACTATATGCATTGAATGTAAGACCCTTGGGCCAGAAAAAAACTTCTTTCATCATAACCGCCATGTCACTGGAAATAGATTTTACCAGCAGATGCCAGAAAGGAATAACACAGGTGGCACACAGGATAACCAGCACCAGGATGATGATCACATCACTAATGTGAAACTTACTGATTGCGCGGCTTCCGTCAGAAGACACCGCTTCCATATTTTTCTTTGCCATGCTTCTCACCCCCTATAACAAGCCTTCCTCACCAAGCGCCTTGGCAATCTTGTCAGACAACAGAACCAAAACTACGCCAACCAGTGACTGAAACAGACCTACAGCAGTACCTTCTGAGTATTTACCTGCACCCATACCTTTTTCGTAGATATAGATGGCAAGCTGATACTGGAAATCCCGAACCTGTGTATTGTCAAAAGCTGTCAGACGCTCCAGGTTGCTGCCCATCACTCGACCCAGGTTCATGATCAACAGAGTTACGATCGTGCCTCTGATACCCGGAAGCGTAACATGCCACATTTTCTGCCATTTATTAGCTCCGTCAATGATACATGCTTCATAAAGTTCACCGTTGATACTGGTGATCGCCGCAAGGTAAAGGATGGTTCCCCAACCCATGCCCTGCCATACACCTACCAGCAGATATGTAACCGCCCAATGCCATTTCTCATTCATGAAAGGAATTCCTTCCGAAATAACACCAACATTCATTAACAGGGTGTTCACAAGGCCCGTAGCAGGACGGAACATGGTGTAAGCAACAGATCCTATGATCGCCCAGGAAAGGAAATGAGGCAGATAAAGGATCGTCTGCGTGACCTTCTTAAACCGCATAAACCGAAGTTCATTCAGCATCAATGCCAGAATGATCGGCATTGGGAAACCTACAAGTAAATCCAGGAGATTAAATACAATAGAGTTCCGCAATGCCCTGATAAAATCATGATCCTTAAATATCTTCTGGAATACTTCCATGCCTACCCAGTCACTGCCCGCAAATCCCTTGATCGGTTTGTAATCCATAAATGCCATCCGCAGACCCGGGTATGCCGCATAATTGAAAACTACAACCAAAGCAACCGGAAGCAGCAGCAACAGATACAGCTGCCAGTCTCTTTTTAAAGCATTTTTCCAGGTAGTCTTGGTTCTCACCCCTGGTTTGGCTCCACTACTCTTTGCCATATGTAACCTCCTTCAATACTTTGCACAAATTTCCCCCTGTCGTTTCTCGTCAATTTGCACATAATCTAAATTCACATATGATTATTATCACTGTCTCTTATAAACCTCT